>NZ_JAHGAH010001419.1:0-593 GCF_030248475.1 Vibrio sp. D173a | reverse complement strand
ACGCGAATACCACGTCGTAAGTAACTTAGAGCACGAAGGCCAGCCCCAACCTTGGAACCACGCATTCATTACCCACAGTGTGGCGAGTGCAATCAGAGAGCTAGAGAAGCCAAACGCGATATTGATAAGGCCCGTCGCGATCAATCCGACCCCCATGAAAAAGCGAGGGTTAGAACGGTCAGAAATGGTGCCCGAGATAAACTTCGATAAGCCGTAGGTAAGGTAGAAAAGCGTCCCAATCATACCGATATCGGCTTTATCTAACCCTAAATCAGCAATCATTGCGGGGGCAGCGTAGTTGAATGTTTTACGGGTGAAGTAAAAGACCGCATAGCCAAGATACATGCCCAGCATGATGTGCAGACGCCAATAGCGATAGCGTTCATCTACTTGGTCTTTGCTAAGGGGCGCTTGGTTGTAGCTCGGAGACTGAAATAATCCAAACATGCTCGTTACACCTTAGGTAATGTGATGGCGATTTGCGTGCCATCCACATGATCGTTCAAAGAGTAGATATACATTTTCCCACCAAGCGCTTGCACGCGTTCTTGCATGCCACGAACGCCCATGCCTTTCATGCAGTCTTCGGTTTT
>NZ_JAHGAH010001418.1:0-541 GCF_030248475.1 Vibrio sp. D173a | reverse complement strand
CTTGACCTTCACTTGGGACGTACCTGCTGGACTGGATACAACAGTTCAAGGTGCATCGGTAAGTTTCGTTGCATCTGAGTACACTCAAGATACGCTACTGAACTTCTCGGTTACAGTCAGTGATGGAACCGAAACGTCTGTGGCTTCCGCTTCGGTGAAGGTTCTTAAGACAAGTACTGGCGGCGGTACGTGTAGTAATGCTTGGGATGCAAACACCATCTACAATGGTGGCGACCAAGTAACTCAAGGCAATACGCTTTGGGAAGCGAAATGGTGGACAAGTTCAGCTAAAACCTAGGCTCAATTAAAACCCAAGCCTAGTTAAAACCAAAGGCCAATCTCATCGTAGATTGGCCTTCTTCGTATTCAACATTGATTCAAAGCGACATCATTAAAACATGCATCATTAAATCAGAGCGTCAAAGCTCTCAAAGACTTGTGGACACTTCATCACTCGACCATGTCCTTGGCCTTGCGTGGTCACCAAAGTCACACGATCCATTTCATTCGCTGCACGCTCAGAGACAGAGTATTTAGTGAA
>NZ_JAHGAH010001417.1:0-758 GCF_030248475.1 Vibrio sp. D173a | reverse complement strand
CGTGTGGTTATCTACATGCCAATGATTCCGGAAGCAGCAATGGCGATGCTTGCTTGTGCGAGACTCGGTGCGATTCACTCAGTAGTATTTGGTGGTTTTGCGCCTCATGAACTGGCGGTGCGTATCGAGGATGCAGAGCCTAAGGTTTTGATCACGGCTTCCTGTGGTATCGAAATCAATAAAGTGATTCCTTATAAACCACTGGTTGATAGAGCAATCATGGATAGTCGCTGGAAGCCACAAAATGTACTGGTGCTTCAGAGACCTGAATGTCCCGCAGAACTGAATAACGAGCGCGATCTTGATTGGCAACAGCAGATGGAACAGGCGTTGCCGCATGCATGTGTACCTGTGTTAGCGACTGACCCACTTTATATCTTGTATACCTCAGGCACCACGGGCAAACCGAAAGGGGTTGTGCGTGATAATGGTGGGCATGCGGTTGCGATGAAGTACTCGATGAGTACTATCTACAACATGCCTCAAGATGGTGTTTTCTGGGCAGCATCGGATGTTGGTTGGGTCGTTGGCCACTCTTACATTGTCTATGCCCCTTTGATTCACGGCTGTACAACGATTTTGTTTGAAGGCAAGCCAGTTCGCACGCCCGATCCGGGTGCATTTTGGCGAGTCTGTGAAGAGTATTCAGTGAATGTTCTGTTTTCTGCTCCCACGGCATTTCGCGCCATCAAAAAAGAGGACCCAGAGGGTGCGTGCTTAAACCAGTACGATCTATCAAAACTTGACACCATCTTTAT
>NZ_JAHGAH010001416.1:0-1062 GCF_030248475.1 Vibrio sp. D173a | reverse complement strand
AGATGGTTGCAGATATTGAAGAGAACGCGAAGCCAGAGACTATCTTCGCTACTAATACTTCTTCGCTACCGATCCATAAGATCGCTGAGAAAGCAGAGCGCCCAGAGAATGTTGTTGGTCTTCACTACTTTAGTCCTGCTGAGAAGATGCCATTGGTTGAGGTAATCCCTCACGAAGGTACGTCTGAGCAAACTATTTCAACGGTCGTGGCGCTGGCGAAAAAGCAAGGCAAGACCCCGATCGTTGTAAAAGATAGAGCAGGCTTCTATGTAAACCGTATTCTTGCTCCATATATGAACGAAGCGGCGCATCTGCTATTGGCGAATGAGCCGATTGAGAAGCTCGACAGTGCACTGCTTGATTTTGGCTTCCCGGTTGGTCCAATTACGCTATTGGATGAGGTGGGTGTCGATATTGGCGCGAAGATCATGCCGATTCTTGTTAATGAGCTTGGAGAGCGTTTCCAAGGGCCAGATGTGTTCGACGTGTTGTTGAATGACAATCGTAAAGGCCGTAAGAGCGGTAAAGGCTTCTATACCTACATAGGTAAGAATAAAGAAGTCGATAAGTCGGTTTACAAGCTGCTGAAACTTCAGCCAGATCCTAAATTGAGCGATAACGATATTGCGATGCGTTGTGTGCTACCAATGCTGAATGAGGCCGTTCGCTGTCTTGATGAAGGCATTATCCGTAGCCCTCGTGATGGTGATATCGGTGCTATCTTCGGTATTGGTTTCCCTCCATTCCTCGGCGGTCCGTTCCGTTATATGGATCTGATTGGCGTTAAGGCACTGGTAGATATGATGAACGACTTCGCTGTGAAATACGGTGATCGCTTTGCACCGTGTGATGGCCTACTGACTCGCGCAGGCTTGGATGAGCCGTTCTATAAGTAAGATGAACTGAGTTGATGACAAAGCCCGTATCACGTTGAGATACGGGCTTTTTGTTTTAGGAGGAACACGACCAGAAGAATGAGATTCCCGACTCAGTCGTACTTCCTTCTCGGGAATGACGAGGAACGATACTAATTGGTAGTCTAAGTGAGTTCTATGGAAGAAG
>NZ_JAHGAH010001415.1:0-914 GCF_030248475.1 Vibrio sp. D173a | reverse complement strand
GGAATCCTTGCTCCCAAAGCACAGGGTAAGAGACAACAGCAATAATATTGAAAGCAAATAAGATCACGGCCATTGGGCGGCTTAACAATCCTAATGCAATGAATACAGGAAGAATGAGTTCCGCTGCGGTGCCCATGTAAGCCGCCATTTCCCAAGGGATTAATGGCACCTGATATTCGAGTTCGAATAGAAATAGCGTGCTATCCCAAGTCGCGATCTTAGTCAGGCCGGAGTTGAAGAATACCCAGGCTACCCACAAGCGACAAAACAGTAGTAATGCAGGTACAAACAGAGCTTGGAATTTGTCAACCAGCCCGTCGTATTGAGCCATCATGTTAGTCACGGTGTTATTGTCCATTTTATTTCTCCTATTCGTCGCCAATAGAAAAGCCAGAGATGATATTGAGTGCTAAAACCTCATTAAGATGGGGTAGCAATGTAGGGTCGATATCAGCGAGCGTGTGTTGGGCTTGGAAGGCTTGCAGAAGCTGAAAAACCTCTCGCGTCACAATATGGGGTTCCAAGGCGTGGTTGTTCATTTTCTGTAGCGTACCAAACTCGGGCTGGGCGATATTTAAACCATCAAGTCGTTCATTGATCATCGCTTGTTCTAGCGTCATAACTTGATAGTCAAAGCTAAGTAGAACCACATCAGAGAACAAGTGAAATATCAGTTCACCATGTTGCTGCGCTGGAATAGTAGAGAGAACCGCCAGTGGATACTGTGTGCCAATACTCAGATTGGGTTCGGCTCGCATTAACGCATCTTTATGCCACTCGTATTGAATCATGCTCGTTAAATAGGGGGCGGCATCAACCACGGCAGGAAACTCACTCACTACCGCATCAAAATCTTCACCGTACTCAGAAATATCTCCCGATTGAGGAGGCGTACTGAGTCCATGATGACGAGC
>NZ_JAHGAH010001414.1:0-574 GCF_030248475.1 Vibrio sp. D173a | reverse complement strand
AGAATAACCGTATACGGCTGCTTAATGGTTTGGTCTGAACGAATGATCACACCATCTTGAGTGCGGATGCTGTTCAAGGTATCAAGGTCACGACCAATACGGTCCGCTGGCAAGAAGCCCTGCGCTGAGGCGACAACAATACGCGTTTGCATACCTACGACACGAGCGTTCACTAGTACACCGCCCTCTTGGCGAAGCATAGTGCCTGTTAGCACATATTGAACATCCTGCTCTTGAGCAAGATCTTTCCAATCTCGGCTCAAAGCAAAGTCACCCTGTTGCGTCACTTGAATCGACCCCGTTGTCTTAAAGTCTACCACTTTAAAACCGCGACGTTGAAACTGGTGGATGAAGCCTTCAGAGACTGAATTGCCTAACCAGTTGGTCGAATCCATATGTTGTAAGTCTACAAACGACGTCACAGCAATTGGTGTGCGTGCCGATACGCTGGTATTCGACAGGATAAGATCTTCGGTCATACTCT
Source organism: Vibrio sp. D173a (assembly GCF_030248475.1). NCBI lineage: Bacteria > Pseudomonadati > Pseudomonadota > Gammaproteobacteria > Vibrionales > Vibrionaceae > Vibrio > Vibrio sp. D173a. The sequence goes on along the minus strand of NZ_JAHGAH010001414.1, from coordinate 90 downwards.
CAACGAAGTAGTCCATAGTATGACGCGGGCTATCCATTAACATAAATTGGCTACCTGAATACTCAGTTTTACCGTTATAGATAGGCGAAT
>NZ_JAHGAH010001413.1:0-895 GCF_030248475.1 Vibrio sp. D173a | reverse complement strand
ACTGGGAAATTAAGTCCATCATTCAAGATGCTGACCGACCAATGAAAGAGTGGGTATTTGTTCCGACTCTACTGATCCTCATTGGCTTAGGTATGAACCAAAGAAGACGTGCTCGTAAGGATGAGATTAGCGCGTAACAATGGGAAGTGAGAGTGCTCCAAACATTTTCACTTCTGTATTACACGGAAAGGATAGTACGGCGCTAGACTCGCTCAGCGCCGCTAAACCAAAGAGACAAAAACATGTACAGACAAATCCTTGTTCCAGTTGATCTTAACGACAAAGGCTTTTCAGACAAAGCCGTTGAACTTGCAGTATGGCACGCTAAAAATAGCAACGCAGAGATTCACCTTTTGAACGTTCTGCCAGGTATTCACATGTCTATGGTGGCGTCTTACTTCCCGAAAGATGCAGCAAACCAAATGAAGCAAGACGTAAAGCGTCAGCTCCAAGAGTTTGCAAACAAATACATCGATGACGAAGTGATCTACAAAGTACATGTGGCAGAAGGCAAAACCTACTCGACCATTCTAGATCATGCAGAGAAGCTAGGCGCAGACCTTATCGTTATGCCAAGCCATAAGCGCTCTAAGATTGATAAAGTGGTTCTAGGCTCTGTAGCGAGCAAAGTGGTACAGAACTCACCAATCAACGTTTTGGTTGTGAAGCCACAAGGCTAAATTTATACCGTTCTAAAACACAAAAGGTTGGCGTTTATGCCAACTTTTTTATTGGGTGAAATTCAACAATTCGAAACTACGTCACTAGAGTTTGAGCAGCCCCAGCTGCAAACGCATCAATGTTATCCATTAGAATATCCGCCAGCTTCTGTATCGCACTATCGCTGCCCCACGCTACATGAGGTGTTAGAAGGAGGTTGGGTAAATCACTGTTT
>NZ_JAHGAH010001412.1:0-1600 GCF_030248475.1 Vibrio sp. D173a | reverse complement strand
ATATAGGAAGATAGCAAATGCCTGCACCGTCTAAGCAAAGTTGTTTGCTGACAAAAAAGTCATCGCAAGTGATGCCTCCCGATTGAGATATTTCAATCGTTTCATTATGGTCGCTGAAGCGCCAGGGTAGGAAATATGCTTCCACATGATTTCGAATGCATGGCAACGATGTTTGTTGATTTGGATGGTTAATCTCCGGAAGTTGGGCTGCAAGTTCACTCGATATAGCGAGTACATACCTCACCGGAGATAACGTCATTGCAACCAATGATGAGTCATTTAATGGGCCGAGCCTAAACGCAAAATCCAAGCTCTGCTTTGTCATGTCTTGATAGCGGTTTGATGACGTGAGGTTGATTCGTATAGAGGGGTAACGCGCTTGAAATTCTGCAAAGAGTGTTGCGAGTAAGTTTTGACTCAACGCCCTTGGTGCCGTGATATTTAGAGTTCCGACCGGCTTGTTTGCAGCATCTTCTGCTTGATCATAGAGTTCGTTGACTGTATCGGCGATCAACTGTGCTTTTGGTAGAACTTGTTGCCCTAGCTCGGTAAGCGACAATGATCGAGTAGAACGATTAATCAGTTTACCGCCTAATTGTTCTTCCAACTGCTGAATTTTTCGGCTAACGGTCGTTGTTGGTACATTCAATTGTCTCGCTGCTTCAGCAAAACTATTCAGTTCGATGACCTTTGCGAATAAAGGTAGTGCAGATATCTCTTTCATTGTGTTTCTCTTGTCCCGTATGTGGGATAGTGAAGCCCAATTGTTGTATCTAGTCAATATAATCGGGATTAACTAAAGTATATCCATACCGCAGCATTCACTGCCTGAACAGATTAACGCTCAGCTCGATAGGAGAACATCATGGATATTTTAGTATTAGGCGCAACAGGTAACACAGGTTCTGAAGTGGTTCGTCAGCTTAAACTCAAAGGCGCGGACTTTGGTGTGATGGTTCGTAAGTCGAAATCCGCAGAAGCGATGGATTTGAAAGCCGAGCAGATGCGTGAAGGTGACTTCTCTGATGTTGAATCGATGAAAAGCGCAATGAAAGGCGTTAAGCGTATCTACGTTTCTATGCCCATTCACCAAGACAACGAACTATGGGTGGCGAATGTGATTGAAGCGGCACAAGCTGCGAATGTAGAGCACGTAATCAAACTTTCGGGCATGGGGGCAAAGATCGATGCAGGTTCTGAGATCATTCGTACTCATGTTATTACCGACAACTTGCTTAAAGAATCAAACCTACAATGGACTATCATTCAACCGAATTCGTTCTTCCAGAACTTGTACGGAAGTCTAGAAACCATCAATAGTATGGGGCAATTCTTCTTGCCTTTGGCAGACGCAAAACAGAGTGTGGTCGATATTCGAGATGTGGCAGCGGTTGTCGTTGAGGCGTTAACTGGTGATGGTCATCATGGTCAAACATATCTGTTATCAGGCCCAGAGGCTCTAACTTTTTCTGAACAAGCAGCAGTATTGTCGCAGGCCACGGGCAAAAATATCGAATACGTTGCCATCTCTGAGGAGGCTTTTGCCAGCGCCATTAAAGAAGCGGGAATGGACGAGTGGTTTGCTAACGCACTCGCTGAC
>NZ_JAHGAH010001411.1:0-952 GCF_030248475.1 Vibrio sp. D173a | reverse complement strand
CTCACCTTGAGTCACCACGTCTACGGCTTCTTGGCCATTACTGGTGATGGTGTACTCATAGCCCGCTTTTTCAAGGAAGAAACTCGCGATCTTCTGATTCATCAGGTTATCTTCCACGATCAATATTCGGCGGTTAAGCTCATGCACATCTTCCGATTTCGTCGGCTTCTCAACAACTTGAGCAGCACCCGTATCAAGCGCCAATAAGCTATTAGAAAAGCGTTTACCTAGAAACGGAACCGTATGTGTCGAGTGCACCGATTCTGTGATTTGGTTGGTTTTGAATAGATGATGCTGACAGACAATCACCTTAGAGAGTGGATAGCGTTGTTTCAATGAAGCGAGGTCATGGTCCATCGGTTGATGCAGCGTGTGGCAATAGAGCAAAACATCACAATCTAACTGCGGATTCGAAATATCATCAATGGTCGGCACCACTTCTGACTGTATTCCAAATCGTTCGCACTCTTTCGTTAATTGAGCCACATAATTAAAGCCATTAGAGACAATCACGGCACTCTTGAGGTTGTCGAAGGTCTTGGGTTTACTCTCTACGATGTCAACGTAGAAACCAAAACTGAAGATAGAACCCTCTCCTTTCACCGAACTCGCGGTTAATTCAATCATGCCTCGGCTCATCGAGCCTGGCGTATAAGTGACGGTCGTGCTGATCGCACCAGAATCTGTAAACTTAATGGCATTCGACAGAAGGTTAGTCAGAACTTGGCGCAGTCGATGCTCATCAAAAAGAAGTTGATGCGGTGTGTTGGCATCGATGTTGATGTCGAGCTCCACATTCTTGCTGATCGCTTTCGATAGAATGACGCTAACGGAATCGTAAACGACTTCTCGCAGATCCGCGGCTTGTGGCGAAAGTAATAAGTTACCCGATTCAATCTTCGAGAGATCAAGGATGTCATTCAGTAGCACTAGCAAGGTATGCGAAGAAGAC
>NZ_JAHGAH010001410.1:0-464 GCF_030248475.1 Vibrio sp. D173a | reverse complement strand
TGTTTTTCCTGAACCGGGTTGCCCCGCCACAGTCACTAAGTTTGAACCAAAATTGGTGAGTAGGCGTAACCGCTCGAGCAGTTCAACCTGAGACTCTAACTCCAATACTCTTAATTCATGAGCCAAACTCATTAGGCTTCCCTACAGACAAATCAATCAAACGCCATGAGGATAACTCTGAGCCATAATAGCCCAGAGCAACATTACTTCTTGCTTAGAGAGTACGACAGAAATCAATCGCTTGTTTGATGATGTCCTGAGGTACATCTGCAACCACCTCAGCCGTACCAATGCTGGTTGGTAGAACGAGACGGAGCTGACCTGAAAGCACTTTTTTGTCACGCATCATGTGCTGCATAAAGTCTTCAAAAGACATGCTTTCTGGTGTGTGAATCGGCAACTTCGCACTCTTGAGTATAGAGATAATACGCTCAAGTTGCTGTTCGTTAATCAAGCCCTGCAGT
>NZ_JAHGAH010000141.1:0-3585 GCF_030248475.1 Vibrio sp. D173a | reverse complement strand
CTCAGTGAAGCTGTATTTCCCCACCGCTTTACTCTCGTATTCACGAAACAGCACCGGTATCGCTTCGATGTGGCGACTGATTTGCTTCTCTAACCCTCGCAGGGTTTTCGACAGCTGACCATGTTCACGAGAGCCGACGACTGCGCCTGACAAGGCCGCGTTTGTGCTTTTCGCTTCCATGAGTAACTGGTGATAGCGCGCATTGGCCGCTTGTTGCTCCGCCGATAGCCCATCATTGAGTAGCACTTTACCGTCACTTAACTGCGTTTGCCCCCATACCGCCATCGCCATACTGCGCTGCGCCGATAAACCGGGCAGCTTCATCAAACGGTTAAGTAAGCGAAAACGCAGCGACAACATGCTGCGAACCGCTTTATCACCTTGCGTCGTGACCGCTTGTTTAGCTTGGTTGATTTGCTTTTCCAGTGGCACCAGCAAGCCCTTGGTGGCCGCAAACAAAGGCGAGTCGGGGTCACTGAATCCCACCACATCATTAAACGCGGACAAGAACCCGGCGACAGGAATCCGCGTGCTGCCGACAAACTCAGATAAGTCCATGCTATTGAGCAGGTCATGAGCCTTGACGTAAATCTCTGGCGAGAAGCCATAAGACGCCAACGACATTAAGTTATCGGGCTCTGTGATGAGCGCATCGAGCTCGTCACTCAGTGCCTCACTTTGCTGCGCACTGAGCTCTAAATCATTGAGCACCCCGTCCATCAAGGTACTCAGCGCAAGGTGGTGCGTATGTTCGCCCATATCGAGACCAAATCGCAGCGGCTCAGTGCCGAGAGTGGTCAGCGCGGCCATCAAAATGGGGGCGTCACGATGTATCTGCGTGACACAGCGAGAATGGGTGTCAATGTAGCTTTGGTAATACCGGTCTAATCCCGCCCAATTCACTTGACGATGGGCTTTGCGTCGCTCGTTATACTCCTTCAAACGCGACTGCAGTAACGTGGGGGCAATGCCATGCCCTTCCAATCTGGCTTTCGCCGCGGGGTAAGCCAAGGTCACGTGGTCGGCTTCTGCCGCGATGGCCGCTTTCGCCGCGCCACTGGCCGAATCGGCCTGTTTGAGCCTGGCTTGATAGTAGTGATACTCCAAGCAGGTATCGATGTCTTGTTCGACCTCAATCCACTGGGTAGAAGGCACGCCTTCAAACGTCTCTGGCGGGAACGAAATGCGCACCAAGGCGCGAATGGCTTCCGCAACCACGGTTTTTCTATGCTGCTCATCGTCTTGCAATGTCGGCAGCACCGATTCCGCGAGACGCAGATACAAATCGGTCAAGTCGCCCAACGGGTCATCCAGGGCCACAAAATGATGAGGGCACAGCGTTGGCACCTGATACTGGTAACTATTGAGGTTTCTTTGCACCAGCGGAGTGATGAGCCCTTGTTCATCTTGCTCGGTCACCGCGCTTGACGCGCAGCTCCAGTGAAACGGGGCTAACGCGTTATCCCCAACGTCCGCCACTTGCGCTTCAATGTGGTCAATCGCCATTCGATGGGTCGTGCCGGTGACGTCACGCAGCCACGACGTTCTGGCTTGCTCATTTTCAATATAGAAATCTTGAACGCGCTGCGTCCAGCGCTGACTGGCATAGCCAAAAAATAAGGTCGGTCGGTTTGATAAAGAAGATGAGACTGTCCTTTTTCTGCCACCGCGCCATAGCGCTGCTCTGCACTGTCACCGAGAAAACGAAACAGTTCGCCTTGCAACACTTGATACTCGGCCACAGACCAAGCTTGGCTCTCTGGGTCTTGACTCAGGGCGTACAACCAACCATCTCGAAGCTGACGTAAGGTATAAGGCGTATGGTCGGCGCGCAGCACACCACCAGGGAAGGTTTGTGTGTCGTCAATGGGATGCTGACCTTGCACTACCTCATCATCCAAGGTGTCGCTCTCTCGCGTGTCTATCGCATAGCGCACCGGCGCCAAGGCAGAAAACGCCGTCAGATTGCTACTGGCGACCTTCACCACCGGAAACGGCTTTTCACGGGCAACATGGCCTATCGAGAATAGCCCCTCACCCAACATGAGACTCGGTGCGGGATACCCCACGTCTAAGCCGTGGTTATACACCCCCACAGGCTCAGTATACACCGTGGCGTCGCTTTCTAATGGTGAGGTGGCATAATGCGGGTTGAGCGCCTGCAGCGTATCGAGCGCAATGCCCTGCTGCTGCGCAATATCTGCTAAGGTTTCACCTTGTGCAGCCTTATGGGAAGCGCGTTGTCCGCCACCTTCGGTCAACGGCACTAACGCGCCCATGTCGAGCTTCACGCCATGCTGATTTAAAAACGCCGCATCCACCGCCGACATCGCTTGGTCGTCCATGGCGTCACGGCTAAACAGCAGGTGTTGCTCAGTCACCACCTGCCCGTTTCGCTTCCACAGCGCCAAAATAAAATCCAGCGGTTGGGTTTGCGCCGGCTCTGGGTTCATGGCGCCAGCTCGACTGACCGTCGGCAAGAAATGATAGGCACTGCCTCCCTGACAGCGGTACTCATGCAGTAGCTTCCCGTCAAGAAAATGATACAAAAACCCTTGCGTCGGCAGTCCGAGCACTTCACCGATTTGTATCGCAGGGCGAAGCGGAATAAACGCGTGTTCGACCGTGAGGCTCTCTTTATCTTGAGGTGTGATGTCTTCCCAGCCAAACGGCGTGGGCGTTTGGGCATTCCAACCAACCAGCAATCGTTTCGCTTCTTGCTCTTTCACCGAAGCGATGCTGCGCGTATGCACCCCATCGGCGACCTCGCGCCATTGAGATATCGCGTCTTCTTCTTTAGTCTTGGCTAAGGTGCACACCAACGATGGCTTAACCGCACTTTTAAACAAGCCTCGCTCACAGGCAAAGTCCATCGCGTAAGCTAAAGTAGGCGCTTCCTCCGTCGGTGGAGGTGGCGAGACGGCGGCAAGGGGTTTCTCTTCAATAATGGGTTTATAACCAGCAGAAGTCTGCTTTATTGGTTTCTTTAGCGGCTCAGGGAATTTGCGAAACATATCAGTGCTCTCGATAAAACAGATGAACACAGTTTACGCAGATTATCGGCGCAAGACTCTAGGTAAAGCGACGGAATACTTAGTGTTTTTATCCAAATAGGGTCGTCCCTCTATACGCATTAACAGACAAAAAACCATTCAAGCAATAGTAACCATAAGAAATGAGACGAAAGCTCACAAAAACGTGGCCTTCATCGGTTATCCGCCCACAAAAAGGCCACCAACACGGTGGCCTAGGTCCTTCAAGGGGGAAAGAAGGTAAAAAAGCAAAAGGGTCACAACACCGTCAATACGACCGTGTTGCCAGATTGACTCTAGCGTAGAAGAGGTATTTCGCTAGCAGCGCTGAGTAAAATTGCGACAGGCGGTCTCACTCTTTACGACGTGAGAACGCAGGATTGGGCGCCGATTCATGCCCCCAATCCGACCATTGCCCCGCGTACTCATTACGATGCTGACGAACCGAAAGCAACTTGCCTTGCGCATTGCAAATGCGCACATCGCAGCGAATTTTGGGTAAATAAGACAGCGCGGCCAACTTCGCGCCAGATAAATTTTCCATGTCAAACTG
>NZ_JAHGAH010001409.1:0-1186 GCF_030248475.1 Vibrio sp. D173a | reverse complement strand
GATCTTACCAACTCAACCACAGTAAAAGCGCCTCATGCCGTAATGTCTCCAGTGTTTGGTCAGCAGATCGACGAGATCATGGTTGATCACAACCAGCATGTGAAAAAAGGCGATGTGCTCTACACTCTAGTCGACATCAATTCAGCAGCAGATAAAGCCAAGATTGAGTCGTCAATTGTGCAGAAAGAAGAGCAAATCAAACAGATGACACGCGATATTGATCGAGCGGATACCTCTCCAGAGATCTTCAATGCGCGTGATATCGAGAAATACAACTCAGACCTGCGTGTAATGAATTCTCAACTTGCTTCTCTAAAAGCTGACTTACAGAAAGTAAACTGGGCGCAAGAGAAGAAGACTATTACCGCAGAGTTTGATGGACAGGTCTCTATCGTTAACATCGCTGAAGGCTCAGTGATGGGTAACATGCACCTCTACAACACCAGTAAAAAGTTCTTAGAGATGCGCGTCTCTGACCAAACCTATGGCTACGTTCAAGAGGGTGATTTTGCGGAGTTTTACGTTGATGCGTACCCAGGCCACGTGTTCCGCGCTAAGGTACACAGCTTTAACGCAGGTACTGGTGAAGCAGGTATTTCACCATTCCAAGGCCCGCAAAGCGTTGGTCAGCACGTAGTACGTAACGGCAATGGCTTAGGTCGTACCGTGGTTCTAGAAATCATCGAACCAGAAGGCTACTACATCCCAATCGGTGCAACGGGCGCAGCTTGGATTTCAGCAGAAAAGCCAGGTGCGTGGTAAGAAAGACGCTTAACAAGCACGTTCGAATGCTCGGTACAAACGAAAAGGGGAGGCTCTATGGCCTCACCTTTTTCATTTCATAACGCTCGCTAAAGAGCGATAGCAGTTGAGGTGTTCAAGCCCTTTTTGCGTGTCATTAGGTGGAAAACCACAGGCACAAAGTAGAATGAAATCAGGGTAGTTAGTACTGTACCGCCAACAATCGCGACGGCAAATGGAGGCCAGAAACCACCACCAGCAATAATCAGTGGCATAAAGCCACCCACCGTTGTGATTGTGGTCGAGGTGATATGACGAGTACACGACATCACAGCGTTAACCACGGCATCGACACTGCCCGACGACGCCTCTTCATCGAGCTTCAATTCGGTAAGAATGACGATCGCGGCGTTAATGGCAAGACCAGCAATACCCAGCATTGCGA
>NZ_JAHGAH010001408.1:0-670 GCF_030248475.1 Vibrio sp. D173a | reverse complement strand
ATGCCACCGCCTCCAGGTCGTACTGATGGCTATCCGTTAAATATCTACTTCTCATTTGAGCTGGTGGGCTACGCCATGCTCGGTGTAACCACGATATGCCTTATTGCCGCTTACTTTGCTGCACGCAAAGGCGTAAACAAACCCATCACGGAGGCGCTGACTTATGTTTAATTATCGAAATACTGTTATTAATCGCTGCTCAAATCAGACTCTTTTCGTTCGCAGAGGAATGGCGTTTTTGTTGATGTTGTCATTGGTTTTCAGTGGCGCGAGTTGGGCGGTCGATGCCGAGCAAGTTACACAGATGATTGCCAAAGCTGATCGCTACCGACTCAACAGCCAGCAAGCCTCTAAGGTAGTGTCTGTGGTGCATCTATTTGAAAATGACCAGTTGGATAAGACCCGCCAGTACAACGTCTACACGCGTCCGAACCGAGAATCATTGGTGATATTCAAATCGGCAGTGGAAGCAGGACAAAAGATGCTGATGATTGAGGATAACTACTGGCTACTCATGCCTAAGTCGCGCCGAGCTATCCGAATCACACCAATGCAGAAACTCTTGGGTGAAGCCTCGGTGGGTGACATCTCAACACTGACTTGGAGCGAGGATTACCAAGGAGAGTGGGTGCAGCAAGAGAGTGTTGAGTTAGACAATGGTGAGCAGGTG
>NZ_JAHGAH010001407.1:0-661 GCF_030248475.1 Vibrio sp. D173a | reverse complement strand
CCCCAGTCAGGGAGCAAGAGATGAGCGACAAAAACCATCACTCCAAATGTCCTGTTTCTGGCATTTGACGATTCACTTTCGCATCGTGCATCGCTTCTTGTGGATCCTCAGAACCCCAAATCGCAGCCATCTGTGTTGCGACTTGACCCGTTGCACCCTGACGAGGGTACGCCATGTAGCGAACCGTAATACCTAGGTCGTTGTAACCCTGCATTTGGCTATGCAGACGAACACAGTAGCCGCAAGTGATGTCAGTAAAGACAGTGATTGCGTATTTTTCGTTATCCGCTTTGTATTCGATCGCGGTATCTGACATTTCAGCAATCTTCGCCGCATTAATTGGCGCCTGACGCTCAGCCAAGACATCGCTGAATTTACCATTCTCATCTAAAGAGTAGAGCGTGCCAGCAATAAAGTGCTCGCCCGTTGGTGATGAGAAAATGATGCCGTTATTGGTTTGAACTTCGATAAGACCATCAATATCCGATGGCACAACGTCGATAACTTTGACACCAATTTTTTCAAAACGCTGGGTCAGAGCTTTAACATCGTAGGCTTGAGTAGATGCAGCCTCTACCGCAATTTTTACCTGCTCTGTGTTTTCTTCAGATGCATTACACGCAGTAATAACAAAAGGCAGTGCCAGTAGAGGCATACGGCG
>NZ_JAHGAH010001406.1:0-1001 GCF_030248475.1 Vibrio sp. D173a | reverse complement strand
TTCCAGAAGGCAAGTGCACCGTACTTATGGGGCGTAATGGCGTCGGTAAAACCACCTTGTTGCAGTGCATTATGGGGTTGGTCAAAGTTGAAAGTGGTGACATCTCGCTCTCTGGACAATCCCTGTTGAAAACCGATGCAGAAGAGCGTCCAAGACAAGGCATTGGTTATGTACCGCAGGGGCGTCAAATCTTCCCTATGCTCACGGTTCAAGAGAACCTAGAGGTTGGACTGCCTATCCGTGACAAAGGCGATCGCAAGATCCCGGAGTTTATCTTTGACCTGTTTCCGGTGTTGAAAGAGATGCTGCATCGTCGTGGTGGAGATCTGTCTGGTGGTCAACAGCAGCAACTCGCGATCGGCAGAGCTTTGGTAGTCAATCCAAAGTTGCTGATTCTGGATGAGCCGACCGAGGGTATTCAGCCGAATATTGTTCAGGAAATTGGCGACATTATCCGCATGCTTAATGAAAAGATGGGGCTAACGGTATTGCTGGTTGAGCAGAAGTTGCCGTTTGCTCGCAAAGTGGGTGACCGCTTTTGCATTCTTGACCGAGGCAGACAAGTAGCAGAGGGCGAAATGGAAGGCCTCGATGAAAAATTAGCGATGTACTTAACGCGATCTTGGAAGACGCGCAGCCACTTGGGATGGCAATTGAAGAGGATGTGAGAGATGGCTGGCAAGCCAATTTGAACCTTACCTTTGCATACCGTGGTGACAAAACCGTACTCAAGCACCGCTATCAGTTGGGGCCTCTTGCTGTGCAAAGACCTCTATATCCCGATGGCAAAACCTGTCACAGCTACCTGCTGCATCCACCGGGTGGTGTTGTGGGAGGGGATACCTTAAATATTGATATCTCAGTAGAAAGTGGAGCGCACACTCTGATCACAACACTGGGTGCTACCAAGTTCTATCGTTCTAACACTAAGTACGCAAAGCAGAAACAGATGCTGCACGTTGCTAAAGATGCACGCCTTGAGTGGATGCCACAAGAGAACA
>NZ_JAHGAH010001405.1:0-811 GCF_030248475.1 Vibrio sp. D173a | reverse complement strand
TACGGTCAGCCAGCGACAGATGTTCTCTAGCTGACGCACGTTACCCGGCCAGTTGAGCTGGTTGAGCTTGGCAATGGTCTCTGGATGCAGCGCCTTGACCTCAACCCCGAGCTCCTCTGCCGCGGAATTAAGCAAGACATCGAAAAACTCACCCAGCACTTCCTTAATTCCGCGGAGGAGCTCGGGGTTGAGGTCAAGGCGCTGCATCCAGAGACCATTGCCAAGCTCAACCAGCTCAACTGGCCGGGTAACGTGCGTCAGCTAGAGAACATCTGTCGCTGGCTGACCGTAATGGCGAGTGGTAGTGAAATTCTGCCGTCGGACCTTCCACCAGAGCTACTTGAAGAGAAGACAGTCACCACCAGCGATAGCAGTGACAGCTGGCAAAACTTGCTCGCGAATTGGGCGAAGTGTGCGCTTGATTCAGGAGAAAAAGAGCTGCTCTCTTATGCGTTGCCAGGGTTTGAACGTATACTACTTGAAGCCGCGTTGAACCATACTAATGGTCATAAGCAAGATGCTGCGAAAGTGCTCGGTTGGGGACGAAATACCCTAACTCGGAAGCTAAAAGAGTTGTACTAGTCTCGATATGCTCAAAGTTGCCGTTACTTTTTAATCAAAAAAGTGTCGCTTGAGAGGGATGGAGTCGGTACAATTACAGTACAACATACAAAAGTTTTAGTCATCGATGTCCATAAAGACCCAAATTACACTCAGAACGGCAGTGGTACTGCCGTTCGTGATGATTTTTCTCTTCACTATAGGTGTATTGGTTTTTACCCAAAAGAGCAGCTTTGAAGAGATGGTTCGT
>NZ_JAHGAH010001404.1:0-654 GCF_030248475.1 Vibrio sp. D173a | reverse complement strand
AAAACGCTGATTGCTGCTTCCCTAACAGGTCTATTCGCGACTTCTGCAATGGCTGCAGACTTCAAACTGAAAATTCAATCTTCAGATCCATCTGGTGATCTGAACTTCAAAGTTCAACAGAATTGGGCTGAGCGTGTTGAGACTATGTCTAATGGTCGTATCGACATCGATCTTCTACCGGTAGGTGCTGTGGTTAAGCACACAGAGACACTAGGCGCGATCAAAATGTGTATCCTTGATGGCCAAGTCACTGCAACAGGTTACTTCTCTGGTAAAGATCCAGCATTCGGTCTTATTGGTAACATGGTTGGTGCTTGGTCTGATACAACACAACTGCTGCAATACATGAACTACGGCGGTGGTAACGAGCTAATGACTGAGCTTTACGCTCCTTACGGCGTTAAGTTTGTTGGTGCTTCGACTACGGGTGTTGAGTCGTTCATCTCGAAAGTACCAGTAGACGGTGTTGATGATCTTAAAGGTCTTAAACTGCGAGCTCCTGAAGGTCTAGTGCAACAAGTATTTGCAGCGGCAGGTGCGACACCAGTTAACCTACCAGGTTCTGAAGTATTTACTGGCTTGAGCAAAGGCGTTATTGATGCGGCTGACTACACAGTATTCTCTACTAACCAAAAAGCGGGCATGAACGACATC
>NZ_JAHGAH010001403.1:0-754 GCF_030248475.1 Vibrio sp. D173a | reverse complement strand
CCCACTTAGATGACGAAGCAGTGTCGATTTACCCGAGCCAGAAGGCCCAAGCAGTGCCGTCATCTTTCGGCTAGAAATGGTCAAGTTGATATTATTCAGTGCGCGGTTGTCACCGAATGTCTTGTTGACCTTGTTAACTTCAATGATGTGATTCATCGTCAATGTCCCTGTTTGGTTTAAGGTAACTTTGACGATGAAATATTAAGATTCGGTGTCGTTTTATTTGCAGAAATGAAACATTGAGAGGTGAACAACAACTTGTCTAGACAAGCTTAAGATTCTGTTTTTAAAAGGTTAAAGCACTCATAATTAGACAAGGTTAAGCACTTATATAAGAACGCAATTCACAGTAATTTGACAATACAAGCGACGATCACGCTTGCTATCCCCTCCTATCTAATAAGCAATACCAATTAATTATTCAACTTATATACCAAAAACAATGTCACTCCTGTTACCTGTTTTTTCTATTTCGATATCCAATCTATATTGGGCGCGTTTTATTCGACTCTCAGAAATTGCTCTAGATCATTAAAGTATTCAAAAACGTAATCTTTGATTTTAAATAATTAAACTTTGATACGGTTTACGGAATTAAACCTATTTCATAACTTTCTAGTGATCGCGTTCAAAATATACCCATAAGACCAAATAAAATAGGATGTATTGTTGGAATTTACATCACATTTTCTCGGTTTACAGAAGTTTACTCCGCATTGCTGAAATAACTCTAAAGGAGTAATTTGCAGTCATT
>NZ_JAHGAH010001402.1:0-410 GCF_030248475.1 Vibrio sp. D173a | reverse complement strand
CTGCGTTTGCGCAAGACCGTTATATTGCTGATAAACTATTTACTTATATGCACTCTGGCCCAAACAACAGCTACCGTATTATTGGTAGTGTCGATGCAGGTCAAAAAATCACATTCCTACAAGCAAATAAGCAAACTGGTTACACCCAAATTCAAGACAACCGTGGCCGTAAAGGCTGGGTTGAAAGCAAGTTTGTGACCTCTCAAGAGAGCATGTCACTGCGTATGCCAAAGCTAGAGAAAGAGCTGGCAGAAGTGAAAGAGAAACTGGCTAATGCACGTCAAAGCGCAGACAGCGAAAAAGCAGGCCTAGTAAGCTCACTTGACTCTCGCAACAGTCAAATCTCTGAGCTAGAGCAGAACTACAGCGAAATCAGCCAACAGCTGACAAGCGTTCAAACAGAGAACCGC
>NZ_JAHGAH010001401.1:0-632 GCF_030248475.1 Vibrio sp. D173a | reverse complement strand
CTTTTTATTTGCCTATCCCTTTTCCTTCAGCGTGATTAGCCTTGCCACTCATAAAGGGCTGGGATTTCGATAGCTTGCTCTTCAAACTCCACCACAATCGATTGGGGCTTCACTTCGATTAGCTGCACCTCTGGGGTTACCCACTCTCCCTGCGCGACCTCTTTATCATTAATTTTTACCCAACGTCTCTCAGCACTGCTCGAATACATATGCGTTTGCAGATTCAAGCTAGGTAGACGACCACTTAGGCTGCGGGTATGAGACTCCAATTGAATGGTCGGTTGAGGTCGATATTGGTCAATATCCACCTCAGGGGAAGAGTCATTATTGTCGAAAATCGACTCGATCTTCAGCGCTAACTCAGGAGACAACTCAGTAAGGTCTAACCCTTGAAGCAAGTCGCTCTCCGTGGCCTCACCACTTGTACTCTGAGGGTTTTGATTCAGCGGTTCAGGTTCAGCCGCGATCAACGATTGCTCGCTCTCTGTATTCGATGCTCCCAATACCACAGAGCCTTGTTCATCTTCCCATTGTGTTTGTTGCACTGTGTCAGCAGCAACCTCATTCACCTCAGCGAAAGTGAGTTGACGAGGCAATGCTTTCAGTTGACCAAACTCTGGTGCTGGGCGAAT
>NZ_JAHGAH010001400.1:0-948 GCF_030248475.1 Vibrio sp. D173a | reverse complement strand
AGTATCAAGACAACTATTTCAAGGGACTCGTTGCAAAGCTTGACCTTCATAAGCAAGCGGCCGATAGCCCACAAATTCAAGCACTGGAAGCGAACCTTCAGGCAAACCCGAGCGATGCTAAAGTCGCAGCGGAGCTTGCTCTGCAATACCATCAAGTGAACCGTAGCGAAGAAGCGCTTGAATTACTCTGGTCATTCTTAGTGAAAGATCTTAACGCTTTAGATGGTGACATGAAGAAAAGCTTTATGGACATTTTGAGCGCACTTGGTCAAAGCAATGCGGCGGCAAGTAAGTATCGTCGTCAGCTTTACTCACTACTCTACTAATTCGCTTTACTGGATAAAACAGTCAATAAGCAAGCTATCTTTCTGTTCTGCATCTCTAAAAAATGAGCCATAAAATCAATATTTTATGGCTCATTTCTCATTTATAAATTTGCTCAGCGTTCAAAATTAAGCCACTATCTTTAATGACAAATCAAAGACTCGTTCAAACAAGGATTTTGTATGGCTATTGATACACTGATTACTATCGGCGGCTTTACCGTTGTCGCCCTTCTTTTCATTTTTGCCGGCGTGAAAACCGTTCCTCAAGGCAATAACTGGACCGTTGAACGTTTTGGTCGTTATACCTTGACCCTTAAGCCCGGCTTAAACCTAATCATTCCATTTATTGATAGCATTGGACAAAAGATCAATATGATGGAACGCGTATTAGATATCCCAGCTCAAGAGGTGATCTCTAAAGATAACGCCAATGTGGTTATCGATGCCGTCTGTTTTGTACAAGTTATTGATGCGGCGCGAGCTGCTTATGAGGTAAATGACCTAGAGCATGCCATTCGTAATTTAACTCTAACCAATATTCGTACCGTCTTAGGTTCTATGGAGCTCGACGAGATGCTCAGTCAACGTGACATGATCAACAGTAAGCTATTGAACATCGTTG
>NZ_JAHGAH010000140.1:0-1229 GCF_030248475.1 Vibrio sp. D173a | reverse complement strand
AACACATATGAGCCTTCTGCCTGTCAATAGGCAATAACATCCTATTGGCTGCGTGAGCAGCCAATGCTCTTCGAACAACAAAGTTATCTACTTCGCTTTGTCATTTCGGTCATCAAGCATTGCTTACGACAAACACATATTGAGGATCTCTTATTGCGGTCTCGCCGCTGCCAACCATTATTGGTTGGGTCACTAGACACTTATCGGTTAACCCCTGCAGGCACTATTCAAAAAAATGGTTAAACTGTTGTTTTCCAGTTATCTTCAGGCTCAGCCAAGGTGTAAACAACTTTGCTGTTCGTTGTTAGGATGCGCACCAATGAAGCGGCTAATCAAAGCAAGCGGGCTTGGACTACCTGACACAACCGACCGTTTCGGGCTTAAATCCCAGTAAATTTGAGTCAGTGACGTGTTCTCACTCAGCACCAGTTAGATTTTCAGCTCACTTCATTGTGCGACTTATTGCGGTAAAAACCGTTTTTCATCAAACACCGTTTTGTCCCTCAGCATGAAGTAGACACATCGCCCTAGTTTATGAGCCAACGCTGATAGCGCTTTGGCTTTGCTCATGCGTTTTTGCAAGCGTTGAATGTATTTCTTGGCGGGTTCATTGCCTCTTAAATAAAGAACCGCCGCTTCCGAGAACGCCCATTTTAAGTAGGCGTTCCCAATCTTGTTTCCGTTGGTTCCTTTTTGTTTGCCCGCTGATTCAGCTTTGCATTTGACTAACCGTGAGTAAGAGGCAAAGTTTTGCACCGACGGGAAGCGTTCAATATTGCCGATTTCATACAAGATAGTGAGGGCGAGAATGCGACCAATACCAGGCACAGTCTGGATAAGGTTGTAATCTTGAGCGCTGTGCTGCTTGGCTGTTTTTTCAATAAAGTGTTCTACGCTCGCTAATTCCTTGGTGTAAAAGGCGATGACATTTAAATCCATATCGATACTTCGATTGATTGAGGGCTCATCGAACTGATTGCGTACTTGTTCACGGGCACATGGGTAGCGCAGCTGAACGTTGTGGCTTTGCTGATTGTATTGGCTAAATGTGTTGGCAACGTGGGCTTTGAGGTCAGCGCCATGGCGCATGATTTTGGTTCTTCGTCGCAGTAAATCTCGTGTTGCTCGCATGGCTTTAGGGTAAACATAAGCGATAGGGAAATTACCGCCGCGAAGCAGGGACGCAATTTTGTAAGAATCGATGCGATCGTTCTTCGTTTTACCTCCGT
>NZ_JAHGAH010000014.1:0-858 GCF_030248475.1 Vibrio sp. D173a | reverse complement strand
ACCACCACTACCTCTATGTGTTGGGACTAACCCTAAACTTGCACTCGCTCCTCGACCATTTCTATAGGCTGAAGCATCACCCATACGGGCGAAAATAGCACTCGCAATAATCCAACGTACACCTCGCAGAGTGATAAGTAATTGGCAAGCTGGTATTTGCCTTGCGAACTCAATAAGTTCGGACTCAACTCTTTCTATAGGTTCATCAATGCTAAGTAGTTGAGCATACAATTCTCGAAGAACGAATCTAGCTACGGAGGTTAATTCGTTCTCTGCATCTTCAATAGCGAGAGGGATCATTTCTCGCAGTTTATTGCTCCCTTGTGGAAAAGTAATACCGTGTTCCGCAGCATAACCACGGATCCGTAAACTTACTGCCGTGCGCTGCTTTATATAACTTTGTCTTAAGCTAAGTAGCATCGCGACATCTTGCTGCTCTGGTGTTTTTACCGGTACAACATGAATATCTGATCGTAAGGAAGCTTCATAAATTGCAATGGCATCGTTAGCATCATTCTTATTCCCATTGCGATACGGCCTGACTTTTTGAGGGGGGATAATTTTGACGGTATGGCCTCTATCCTGAAAAGTACGCCCCCAATAATGAGAAGCAGAGCAAGCCTCTATACAGATGGTAGAATTTGGGTGTTGGTTAATGAGCATCAACATCTTCTTTTGAGACATTGCTTGATTAGACATTCGTTTCCCATGGCGATTAAACACCGCAACTTGGAAAACGGATTTGGCTAAATCAATTGAGATTGTGCTAGATTGATTCATGGTATGGGCTCCTATTTTGGTTTGTACCTGTAACTTTAGCTGACACAGTCAGTTGAGGTGGGGAGTCCATACCATTGA
>NZ_JAHGAH010001399.1:0-741 GCF_030248475.1 Vibrio sp. D173a | reverse complement strand
AACTAACCACTGATATTATGGCAAGTGTGACTATAAAGCTGGAGCTGAACCACTCTTCACGATTACCTTCCTCAAGCACCACTTCCAAACAACCAAGCCCCAGTGCCATAGTGGCAATACCAAACCAGTCTGCTTTCTTTAACGAACCGAGGTCGAGTTTTTCATCATCAAGGCCATATCGGATCATGGTGATGACTAACAAAGCGGGTGGAATGTTGATGTAGAAAATATAGTGCCACGATAGGTTTTCTGTCAGCCAACCACCAAAGGTTGGGCCGATAGAGGGCGCAAACGTAGCGGTCACATCAAAAAGCGCCATACCCACAGCACGCTTGTTGAGCGGTAAAAGTTGGATAACCAGTGAAAACGCCAACGGAATCAGAGCACCACCACTGAAGCCTTGCAACGCGCTAAATACGATCATTGAGGTCATATTCCACGAGAATGAGCAGAGCAAAGAGGAGAGCGTGAATATCGCTGTCGTCCACGTTAAATAACGGCGCTTACCTAATGCCTTGGATAACCAACCACTCAGTGGAATCGCAATCATTTCTGCGACCAGATAAGAGGTGGAGATCCAAGAGCTCTCATCTAAAGTGGCAGAGAGTGCGCCTTGAATGTCTTTCAATGACGAGTTGGTGATCTGAATATCTAAGATAGCCATAAAGGCCCCGATCAGACCGCCAATCAAAGCGATCCAGTGGCGTGTTGGCACCTCTGAATTCATCGTCTCGTCAGGAG
>NZ_JAHGAH010001398.1:0-685 GCF_030248475.1 Vibrio sp. D173a | reverse complement strand
AACAATTGGACCACCCACATGAGGGATTGGCGGTGTACCCGGTGTTTGCATCGGGCATGTGTGCACGTCAGTCAATCTTGCTGCAGACGGCATCATTGGCCTCCTTCGCGTGTAGCACCAGAGCCACCATTGGCGATATCAATAGCGCTGTTAAATACCTTCTTGTAGTAAGCCTTATATCCTGACCACTCAGGCAGAGCTGCGGCTGTATTAACCGCTCCAGCAACAGCCTTTGCGTAAAGAAGATCAGCAGGCATAACCACTGGTAAATCAGCAGGTGCAATACTGCCTTGACCACTCCAAAACACTGATTGTCCTACCCATCTGGCTGGACTTTCATTCGGCAGAGGTTCTAGTGCTTTTTCAATGTATCTGCGAGTCGCTTCGTTTGGTTCTTTCACCCATTTGCCACTCTCATTAATCAACTTGAGCTCTTGGTTGGTTAAGTCCGCTTTTCTTAACTGCGTCGCTTGTACTGACCACCAGATCGCCTCTCGCATTAGCAGTGCATGTGCTAAGTAGTTAGTAAGATCGATGTTCAGCTCCGCATCTCGCAACTTAGTAATCGCCTCTGTAGGTAACGTCTCAACGTTTACCAAAGCACTTGCTTCTTCTGATAGCTCAAAATGAGCGAGTATCTGAGCTGAATTCTTGTATGGGATCTTTTTCATCAGTTCACCATCAC
>NZ_JAHGAH010001397.1:0-722 GCF_030248475.1 Vibrio sp. D173a | reverse complement strand
CGTAGTAATGATGGGTATGGGAGAACCTCTACTTAACATGAAGAACCTAATGCCATCATTAGAAATCATGTTAGATGATCTTGGTTTTGCTCTGTCTAAGCGTCGTGTAACGGTATCGACTTCTGGTGTTGTATCAGGTCTTGACCAAATGACGGGTAACATTGATGTTGCACTAGCAATCTCACTACACGCTCCAAATGACAAGCTACGTAGCGAAATCATGCCAATCAATGATCGTTGGGATATTGAAGACTTCCTAGCATCGGTTCGTCGTTACATTGCATCTTCAAACGCAAACCGCGGTAAAGTTACTGTTGAGTACGTGCTGCTTGATCATGTAAATGACGATATGGACCACGCGCGTGAACTTGCTGAGCTAATGAAAGATACGCCATGTAAGATTAACCTGATTCCATTCAACCCATACCCAGGTTCACCTTACAAGAAACCAAGCAACTCTCGTATTGACCGTTTCCAGAAAACACTGATGGAATACGACTACACAGTGACAGTACGTAAGACCCGTGGTGACGATATCGATGCTGCATGTGGTCAGTTGGTAGGTGATGTTATCGACCGCACCAAACGAACTAAGCAAAAAGCCGCTGCGGAAACTATTCCAGTAAAAGCGCTTTAATCCGCTCTCCGTTTTAATAACAAGCCAGAAGTTTACTTCTGGCTTGTTTGTTTTTGACCGTTTATCACCGTTTCCCCAGTGCGAA
>NZ_JAHGAH010001396.1:0-510 GCF_030248475.1 Vibrio sp. D173a | reverse complement strand
CTTTGGTACGCGTAACTTTGGCCATCATGGTTCTTACTGTGGCTATGCTTTCCGTGCCGGCAGTGGCGCGGTTATTAACGATTTGGATAAGAACGCCCACTTAAAGCCAGACTTCGATAATGCCGAATACGTTATTTTTATTGGCATGTCACCAGCACAAGCGGGAAACCCGTTCAAACGTCAGGCTCGCCAGCTAGCCAAAGCACGCACCGAAGGCAAACTCGAATACACCATCATCACGCCGAGCTTGCCAGCAGGTTCATCCAGCCTTGCCGCGGGTGATAATAACCATTGGATGCCAATTAAACCGGGGACAGATTCCGCCTTGGTCCTTGGTATGATTCAGTGGATCATCAATAACGAACGCTACAACAAAACCTTCCTCGCTCAACCGGGCGAAACAGCAATGAAAAAGGCAGGTACCGCACATTGGTGTAACGCAACACACCTTGTGATCAGTGCTGAATCTCACTCACGTAATGGGCATTTCTTGCGTGCTTCTGAAATGGG
>NZ_JAHGAH010001395.1:0-885 GCF_030248475.1 Vibrio sp. D173a | reverse complement strand
TTGAAGATTACTTATAAAAACATCAATAACAAATCAAATTAAAACGGACAAATGAGGACGATCCATTGTTCAACGTGGGACAGGTTTACAATCGACGTGTGGATATTCACGGTCATTACAAAGGTCAACAATATGGTGGAATAGCCACGCCTGCAGACCATCCATATGTATTTATCTTCACTAGCGATGCGGGCGAAGAGTTTGGCTACTCTGATGGTTTTAGTGCAGACGGCACTTTCCGATATACAGGAGAAGGGCAAGAAGGTGATATGAAAATGGTTAAAGGAAACTTGGCCATCTTTGAACACCAAAATAACCTCAAAGAGATTCTCTTATTTGAATCTGCCTCTACCAAAGGCTTTGTAAGGTTTGTTGGTGTTTGCAACTACATCTGTCATCACATTGAGCAACGTCCCGACAAAAACGACCAACTTCGCGACGCAATAATTTTCCATTTAGATATAGTCCCGCAGAGTATTGGAGATACTATTCAAACTCCAAAAGTGTCATACCTTACGAAACCAACTAAAAGTAAGTCATTAAAACAATTACGAGACATCGCTTTAGCTTCAACGCCACTTAAAGCAGATCCTAAAGAACAACTCACGCACGTGAAGTATCGTAGTGACGCTATCAAGCTTTATGCAAAGAAACGAGCAGGTGGAACTTGTGAAGGCTGTGAAATAGCATCGCCCTTTGAGGCAAAGTCTGGTCCCTACCTAGAAGTACACCACCTGACACGATTAGCGGATGGTGGTGCTGATTGTCCTGAAAACGTGATTGCTCTCTGCCCTAATTGCCACCGAAAGGCGCACTACTCGGTCAACGCCACAGATTTCAACTCCCAGCTCAGAGAGAAGGCACTAAAGATTGAAGAAGAATTGT
>NZ_JAHGAH010001394.1:0-565 GCF_030248475.1 Vibrio sp. D173a | reverse complement strand
AGAGCACAAGATCGCCGTTGATCTTCCTTGGTCTGTGTTTGAAACTCTGTCTTTAGCAGAGAATGATCGTGCCTTTTATCAAATCATCGACATGCATGGGGTTCATCTTACTGGCTATCAAGATTTACCTTTATCTGACGAGTGGGTTTCTTCACCCTGAACGGCTTCTACAACCCCAGAAGCACTATTTTATGATGCCATTTACAGCGGCGAAGAGGTGCGTTTTATCGCTTACGGAAAGCTGCTGACAGAGACGAATTATTCTGGATTGATCACCATAGTGATAGGGCAGACTAAGCGAGCCAGAGAAGCATTTGCTGTCGATATTACTCTCAACGCTATTCAGCTGGTTTTCCCTTTTATTTGTGCCGGTTTCTTTCTGGTTTTACTGGGTATCTGGAAGACACTGCAGCCAATCAATCGACTCAACCGCAGTATCGCAAGGCGTACTTCATCCGATCTTACGCCCATCAAGCATGAAGTGCCCGCCGAAATTGTTCCTCTGGTAGGGAGTATCAATCGATTTATGGCGCAGCTTGATAACAGTTTGGATCGCTTAAAGAAT
>NZ_JAHGAH010001393.1:0-517 GCF_030248475.1 Vibrio sp. D173a | reverse complement strand
TGCTTAAGGCTTTCACGAGCACGCTCAAGACACAACACCTCATGACGCGTCTTGTTAAACGCCAATGCCAAAGGCTCATCACCATAGATCATACGTGCGCGAGTCAATGCCTGATGCTCCCACGTCCACGCTTCACTGTGCTGGTACTCGTCAAAGGCATCGGTTGGACTTACTAATAAGCCTGATGCACCAGAAGGTCTCAGGCGCGTATCAACCTCATAAAGAATGCCTGAGGCAGTGCGAGTCGAGAAGATATGAATAATGCGCTGAGCCAATCGCAGATAGAATTGGCGACCATCGATCTCTTTTTTGCCGTCGGTATAAACATGCACTGGGCAGTCATGCATAAAGACAATATCTAAGTCCGAATTGTAACCTAGCTCCCAGCCGCCGACTTTGCCGTAACCAACGACCGCAAAACCGCGTCCATCACGATCTTTGATGTGTGTTGGCTCGCCATATTTAGCCGATACCTGCAGCCAAGCTTGATTCACACCCGCTTCCACAATCGCCTCTG
>NZ_JAHGAH010001392.1:0-702 GCF_030248475.1 Vibrio sp. D173a | reverse complement strand
CGGCTCTACTGTTCGGCCAATGCGTTCAAACAGCTCAACAGCCAGTACGTCTTCCAAGTTGGCGATGACTTGCCCTGTGGTCGTTCTGTGCTTGTTGAGCTTTGCTGCAGCTTTACTAAAAGAGCGTTCTTCATAAACAGTAACGAATGCCAAAAGCTGCTCAATGCTAAAATTCATGGTGTGGCCTTTCCCTGTATCCATGTAATGCTATTACTTAAAACTAACACTAATTCAGCAAATTACCACGAAATTGAATCGGAGTTACGACATGCACTGCGGGCATTCGTCGTGAATCAGAACGACTAACTGACGATGCACTGACCCATGATGACAAATGAGCAACCAATCGCCACCGCCCAACATACTGAACGCAACACGCCGATATTGAGTAAATAGAGGGCATGGTAAGCAACTCTGAAACCAACGTGCAGTATCGCCAAAAGCTCGATAGTGCCAGTTATTGTGCCTGTCGCTATGGCCAGCAAAATAGCCGATGCGAAGACGATAAGGGACTCAAAAGCGTTCTGGTGTGCAGCCAGCGCTCGCGCGCCAAAGCCCTTTAACTTTGCTTGTTGTTCTCGTGGATGATGATTGTCGTAACCACCAAGCTTATTCATCGCGATGGCAACGGGTATTTTCGCTCGATAAGGAAGCAGCGCAGCAGCGATCAAGCTATACATTAAGGTATTCACATTATCATCC
>NZ_JAHGAH010001391.1:0-686 GCF_030248475.1 Vibrio sp. D173a | reverse complement strand
ACCCGCTTTGGGTTTATACTGGTTTGATAGTGAATGATAAGAGTTCGATAAAGGAATCATGATGATCCAAGAAGCCATTGAAACGAAGCTGCACAATGAGTTTGAGCCGACCCATCTCAACGTCGTGAATGAAAGCTACATGCACAATGTACCGGCAGGTTCTGAAAGCCATTTTAAGGTAGTGGTTGTGAGTGATGCATTTGAAGGCTTACGCTTAATTGCTCGCCACCGAGCAGTCAACCAGGTTCTTGCTGAAGAACTGGCCAATCATATCCATGCGCTCTCTATTCATACTTATACAAAAGATGAATCCGCCTTTTTTATCGCCAAATC
Organism: Vibrio sp. D173a; assembly: GCF_030248475.1. Taxonomy (NCBI): domain Bacteria; kingdom Pseudomonadati; phylum Pseudomonadota; class Gammaproteobacteria; order Vibrionales; family Vibrionaceae; genus Vibrio; species Vibrio sp. D173a. The sequence goes on along the minus strand of NZ_JAHGAH010001391.1, from coordinate 353 downwards.
TATCGTTTTTTCGTTGTTATATTGACCAAGTTGATGTCAGCGTGAACGATTCAAAATACCTATAATTAGTAATGTTTTTATTAACAGTGTTTCAACAAATTCTGTAAAATATTAGTTTGTGACAGAGTATTAATCTCTTGTTTAAAACGCTGTTAAAATGCCTTTTTATCTGTGCGGCTCGTCAAATTTATCCATATTTGAGAGACCATATGCTTCAATTCTCACCAAATATCGCCCTTATTCAAGTTATTGGTCATGGCATCAAGACGTCAAAAAATGCTAGAATACGGCACCTGATAAATCTCACCTTATTTTTGTGATGAGTTTATTAAGATAATGTTGCGATTTTGGTG
>NZ_JAHGAH010001390.1:0-613 GCF_030248475.1 Vibrio sp. D173a | reverse complement strand
ATCCTGGTAGTAACGCCAGCCAAATAGACCACCTAAACCAACAACCGCACCGATGATGACGGCTTTGCCGTGGTGTGACGTTCACTTACACGGAGAACGGTGTTAAAGGTCTAATCGAAGGTAAGAAAGCGATCGTAGTAACGACTCGTGGTGGCATCCACAAAGACGCAGCGACTGACAGCGTGACACCTTACCTACGCACAGTACTTGGCTTCGTTGGCATCACAGACGTGGAATTTGTGTACGCAGAAGCACTGAACATGGGTGAAGACGCAGCAGCAAAAGGCATCTTAGAAGCGCAAAGCAAGCTTGCTGAATTGGCGTAATGTAACGCTGATTGAAAAGAGTAAAATCTGAGTAATAAACGAAAGCCTCATATCACTATGAGGCTTTTGTCGTTATATCGAGTTGTAATTAAAACTCATACTGGAAATAGATAGTGTTGTAGTTACTGCCACCCTTAATGCGACCAAACTGCGAGGCGTTTTCGAAGATAGCCGAACGGTGATGCAGCGAGTAACCGAACCACAGATTGTTGAGGTCGTTTTTGCCGAACAGATCGCCGACATTCACGTCAAATGAGAAGTCTAGGTAGTTCAATAGATGGCTGGCG
>NZ_JAHGAH010000139.1:0-807 GCF_030248475.1 Vibrio sp. D173a | reverse complement strand
CTGGGAATGTGGGAGCAGAAACTTCTACGTTTTAATTGACAGTGGGGGTCATATCAACGCCCAATTAAGGTGTGAGGCACGCAATACCAAAGCCGCCGCAGACCACCTTAAACACCAAAACCAACGCATAGTGAAAATGCCACGCGTGCCGAATCACTCTTAAATTGTTTGATATGCTTGTGGTTCTGAAACCACGACACGGTCATTTGCCCTTATGTACATCAAATGCTTGTCGTAAAAGCTGTTTCTCGTACAACCATGTTGCAACGCTTTTTTGTAGATTGAAGCCACAAATATGTCGGCTACGCTGAAGTCCTTGCCTACTGCAAACCCTGACTCTCGACAGATCGACGCACTTAACTTTTCTAGGCACCGCATAATCCAAACTCCACGAAGTTCACGCTTTGACGTCTCATCTAGCTCTGGGCGCATGAACCTTAATACAGTCCTGTTTTGGGGAGAGTGAATACTAGAGTTTACGTATTCACAAACCCTGCGGATGTGTGTTTTTTCATTAAGGCTTTTGCCAAACAAACCTGGATAAGGAAAGCGTTCTTCCAAATACTCAACAATTGCCATTGATTCAGAAAATATCGAACCATCGACGCGAAGAGATGGGACATAGCCAAACGGATTTATATCTAGGTATGTCGTCGCTAGTTCGTCAGAGCTAATCTCAATTCTTTCGTAATCTATCCCCTTAAAATTGAGGACCCACTCCACCCTTTCAGCGCTATTCGATCCCTTTGCGCTATACAGCGATACTTCCATATACCCTCCCGAAAAGCATAACGCTTTTTATACGGC
>NZ_JAHGAH010001389.1:0-831 GCF_030248475.1 Vibrio sp. D173a | reverse complement strand
AGCTCGATCTGGTGTTAAGTCAGCAGCATTTAGTCCCAGAAACCGATCGGGATCTGTTGTTGACTTTTAACATCTCAAACCTTGAAGGGATGATTGCGCGCCCTTTGTTTAAGGCTAAACATGGTTTCTTTACCAGTGATAAATACTTGCAACGAAGAGGCACAATTACCACACCAGAGCAGTTGGCGCAGCAGGACTGGGTTAGTGTCGATCATGTAACGGATATCCCACTTTATAAAGACGATAAGTTAGATCAGAACATTACCATTCAACCTAAGTTTGTGGTCAATGACATCCACCGAGTAGCGGAAGCGGTGGAGAATGGCTTAGGTGTTGCTTCGCTACCATTTCGTCATATCTCGCCCAATATGGAACTCATTCAGCTCTTACCTGAGTACCATCGAGGTGACCGTCAGGCGTATTTAGTGTACAAAGAGAGAAAATATCAGCCTAAGGCGTTGACGCTACTGATTGATGCATTGATTGAGAGCATTCGATCTTTCCATCACGACGAGGCCGTCTTATAAAAAGGAGCAACAAATGAAAGTAAGTTTTATCGGACTGGGTGTTATGGGTTTCCCAATGGCAGGTCACCTAGTTAAAGCCGGTTTCGAGGTGACGGTATTTAACCGTACTCACGGCAAAGCACTCGATTGGGCTGATAAATACCAAGGTAAAGCCGCTGAGAGTGTAGCGGAGTGTGTGGCTGAAGCGGATGTTGTTCTTGTGTGTGTCGGCAACGATGATGACGTACGCAGTATGACGACCAGCGAAACAGGCGCACTGGCGGCGATGAAGCCAAACGCAATCCTTGTTGACCATACTACGACG
>NZ_JAHGAH010001388.1:0-675 GCF_030248475.1 Vibrio sp. D173a | reverse complement strand
CCGCAGAACCTTGCTGTCCAAGTACAAAGGTTGGGGTGCCCTGACCAACAATCTTACGAGCAAAAATGAGGATGTTTTGGTTGTTGACGACTAAGTTGAAGTTCTCTGGAACCTCAATAGTATCTGCGAAGACGACGATTTTTGAAGGTTTGGTAACGTAAAGGTTCTGCTGTGCGATCCAATCACTAAGGTTAATATGTAAATCTGATGTAGAGCGAGATAATACGCCCACCTCGGAATAGGCTGATTGAACCCATGTTGGATATTCAGTGGAGTTTGGCAAGTTATTTAGCTCAAGCCAATCACTCGCAAAGGCTTGTTGAGAAAATGAAAGAGAAATAATAATAGGTAGAAGTCTCATAGAAAAATCCTGTCGAAAATAGGCGTTGTTTGCAAATGCTTTGGCTTTCTCACTGATATTATTCCAGTTCATTTCGGCAACCGATGTATTGGCTAGAGCCCCGATTGCACCAAGCATTGCATCATCTTTCATGATGTCGGCATTATTCTGAGCTTCATCTAACGCAGCAAGTAGCGATGTGAAATCTGAATTCATTTTCTGCCAGTTAAGTTTCAATTCATTAATATGTGGAATGGCATTTTCAATCTGCTGAGAGATTATATCGATGCTTTCTGATGAGCGGTGGTAAGAGTTATATATTTTCTGGGTATACG
>NZ_JAHGAH010001387.1:0-666 GCF_030248475.1 Vibrio sp. D173a | reverse complement strand
ATTAGAGGTCAATCGTGGCATGTTTGGCTTACAACACGCCAAGAACATCTTGCCGAGCTGGAGCCCTGTCTACCGCATGCCGAACCCGGCGTGTGCGTTGCCTAAGAAACTCACGATAGCGGTTTATGATTACTACGCCTTGTATCGCTGCGCCGTGAGTATTGCAGATTTATTGAGATTTCAAGGCGTGGAAGTTGAGGTCAATACCTACAGCTTTCGCGATTTGACCCAGCGCTCTCAGACTAATCAGCTGAGCGAAGATCTTATCTTGTGTAACTTAAACCTTGATGACAATGCGCCTTCATCACTGTTTTCATGGTTGATGAATGATCCCGTGTTGCACTCGGCTTTGGGCCAACCGAGTAGTGACTGGCTCAAGTCACATCTCGATGAACATAAAGCATCGGTCGAGCTGGAAGATTACCTAGAGCAACTAGAGCCAATTGCGACCAGTTTAGTCACAGATTACTGGCTGCTACCGTTGTTCCATCACCTTCAAACGGTTCGATTCCAAGGGATCTTGAAAAATGTGGCCATTACCAACTGGGGATGGCCAGAGTTTAAAGATGTTTGGTCAGTCGATTAACTTCATGAATCTATAGATTATTTTTAAGCCTAGCTGGTGGGTCTCTAGCTAGGCTTTAATTTTCTTAGAATAAAAGTTAC
>NZ_JAHGAH010001386.1:0-908 GCF_030248475.1 Vibrio sp. D173a | reverse complement strand
CCGCAGCCCACTCAGGTGTCTTCTCAACTTTGTCTTTCGTCTCACCTTGAACGTACTTAATGAAGTCTTCAAAACCTAGACAGTAAGTCTCGATGAACTTCTTGTCGTATAGGCCTTCATTGTAAAGCACGTGAGCAACACCAAGCATGAACGCCACGTCAGTTTGTGGGTTGATGTAGAACTGCTCGTTTTCTAGGTAACGACCTGTTTTGTTTTTCACAGGGTCAACAGAAACAACGTTGATCTCTTTGTTAGCTACTTTTTCTTTCAGTTGTTCTAGGTATGCGAACGATTCGTGAGTCTCACATGTCCAACCTACTTGAAGGTTCTTAACTGGATCGTTACCCCAAAGGATAATGTTTTGTGCGTATACTTCAGTAGAACCTAGCACGTAAGGCATGATCGTTTGACCAGCACCTGTTGAGTAGTCACCGATTTTCTTCACAGAGTAACCGTGAAGCGCCATTGCACGTTGCATGTGGTTAGTACAGCTGTGGAACTGACCTGTTTGTCTCCAACCAGTTTGACCTGTGTGAAGCGCCCATGGACCGTAATCTTTCTGTACGCGCTCAAGCTCGCGGTAAACAAGGTCTAGTGCCTCATCCCAAGTCACACGGATGAAGCGGTTGTTACCACGCGTGTCTGCGCTGTACTTGTGCTTCTTCAACCAATCTAGGCGAACCATAGGGTAACGCACACGAGATGGGCTGTAGATAATACCTTTGATACCTTTCAACATCTCTGTTGGGTGGTTATCGATTTCTAGCGGCTTAATTTCTTGAACTTTACCTGCGTAAACACGTGCACGGAATGCACCCCAGTGAGAACCTGATACTTTCCAAGTGCCGTCAGTTTCTGCTGCAGAAGCAGACGCCGACACTAATAGGCTTGGGCCCATAACCGATGCC
>NZ_JAHGAH010001385.1:0-954 GCF_030248475.1 Vibrio sp. D173a | reverse complement strand
ATGTACCGCAACACAACAACTTTCCAGAGTAAAAGTGCCTGTTCCTACCAAGAGCATTAACATCGCACCAACCATGATTACTCTTGCAAGGGTAACGAAAGCCTTAACTCCAGTGGTTCTTAACTTAGCGCAACCCATTGTTATTTCGCCAAGAATTGTCGTAGGGCCTTAAATAGAAACTACGCAATAATTGAAAGCCTAGCAGATGATGCTGGGCTTTGTTGGTTCCAGAATTTCGATCAGGGTTATTGTCATTAGCCGTGACGCAATGCGGCAGAACGTCCAAGAATCGAGAGCGTGGTACCATTGTGGAGCAGGGCACTCATCGCAGGGCTCAGATATCCGAGAGCTGCTGCGAGCATAATGCCACTGTTGACGTACTCTGCGAGCTTGATGTTGGAGTGGATGACACCCATCGCGATATTTGCCAGTTCACGAGCATCAGACAGGGCGGACAGTTTGTCATGTAGCAGGACAACATCAGCCACTTGTCTCGCAAGTTCAGTCCCCTGAGACATCGCAACACCCACATCAGAAGCGGTAAGTGCCGGTGCATCGTTCACGCCATCACCAACAAACATCACTCTTTTACCTTGTCGCTGCAGAGACTCGACAATGGACGACTTAGCCGATGGGACGGCTTCTGCGAAGATTTGATCGAGCTTCAATTCGTCACCCAAGATCTGAGCTTTAAACTGGCTATCACCCGTGATCATGATGAGCTCGTTTATGCCTAAACCTCGAAGGCTCTCTAAGGTTGCTTTTGCATCCTCACGCAGGTGGTCTCGCAGCCCTAGCATGCCAATGAGCTTGCCTTGGTAGGAGACGAAGATCAGGTGTCGACCGAGCGCTTCATATTGGCGAATGGTCTCTTCATATTCGCTGAAGTCGACCTGTTCATGCACTTCAAGAAAATGACGGCTACCCATGACGAGTTGATCATTATTAAGCGTG
>NZ_JAHGAH010001384.1:0-600 GCF_030248475.1 Vibrio sp. D173a | reverse complement strand
CGCGAACAAGGTTGATAACTTTGAAACGCTTGAGCAAATCGGTGTTCACAGTTGGGGTTCTGCCGATAAGACCGCGAAGGATTTCCCATACACAGATGAAAGCCATCGTAAGCAAGCGACGTACTTTGATGCGGTGATGGGGGATAAAGGCATCGACTTTTACCTGTTCACTCTCGACTCGGCTCCGTTTAATGGGCAGCACTGGCTAACCCAAGCCGATTCAGACAAGTATCAATTCATCACTCATATTGAGTAGATTGACTTAACTGAGTGTCATTACCTTAAATACCGCAGCGATTGCGGTATTTTTGTATGTGCCGCACGGAGCACAAAGGGAACGACTTGCGCGACAATACGAAAGCCAAGATGCTGATTTTTTGAGTTAAAAATCCTGTTCAAATGCATATAGTTTTCTATCCTTAATCCTATGGATGACGAATTTTAAATTCGAATACAAGGATAGAGAGGCAGCTTTGATGACTATGAGACTTTTCTTAGGAAAGCTAGGTTCGATAATTGTTTTGTCGCTTGGGCTTTTGGTAAGCCCAATTCATGCATCAGAAAAGATCGAATTGGTTTTTGGTGTGGTGCCGCAGCAAT
>NZ_JAHGAH010001383.1:0-800 GCF_030248475.1 Vibrio sp. D173a | reverse complement strand
GCCTGCCTTTCTATCGCCTTTACCATCCCCTTAAATATAAACAGGTGCGCTGGCGTCATGGCAAACCAATACAGCAACCCTAGAAAGCCTTTCGGGTGCCACCAAGCGGTGATGTTGAGTTCACTTTGATTATTTGATTGATCTTTCTCGGCAAGGTCGGAAACTGTTATCTCGAGGCGACCAAGGCCGGGGCCTTTCATGCCAAATAGAAGAGATAGGAACTGGTTCTCTTCACAGCGAATCACTTTCCAAGAATCGATATGATCGCCCACTTTGAGTGTTGGCCCTTCAGGCTCTTGGCGCTTTGGTACGCCGCCACCAAAGAACAAGTCTAGCCATTCACGGGTGCGCCATAAGCCATTGGCAAAAAAGTAACCTTGTTTAGGGCTGCCAATCTGTTGCGCCACTTGCCATAACTGCTCTTTCGAAACCGTCGACTTGATGGTCGCACCTGTTTGTTTTGGGTAGTAACCGTAGCCGGCTTGCCAGCGTTTGAATGCGGTTTTATCAAAGCCCCAGACGTTGCTTTTAACAAACTCACCTTCGGAGTGAATTGCTTGCTCAACCATCTTTTTAAAAGGAATAAGAGGCTGTGGGTAGCGCTCTTGAATGGCGATAGAGTTGGCGATGAAGTCGTGTTTTAGCCCAGCGAGCAAGGCACGGCCAATATTCGAAGGGACGGATGTCACCACACCAAGCCAATAAGAGGCCATTGTCGGAGTCAGTAACGACGTCGCCCATAAGCGGAGTGGTCTATCTGCGGTTTTGGCAATGTGGGCAAATTGATTGCGATAGCTGAC
>NZ_JAHGAH010001382.1:0-836 GCF_030248475.1 Vibrio sp. D173a | reverse complement strand
TCGAACTAATCCAAACTCCCTGATAAAAAACCGTTACTGATATTAAAAAGAACGATTATTACCATGACAATAAGACAAGTGGATGACGAAGCAATAAAACAATGGGTTATTAACGCTCGAAGGCATAAAGCCTATAAAATACTTAGCTATTTAATCAGACCTAAGATCTCTTTAAACTCGGGCGCACGACAGTCTTCGACCATTTCATACAAGCACATTTCAACGCCCGTCAATCCAACACCATTCGCAGTGAGCTTAGCCATAGCAAGCGCTTTGTTTGCCGCCGTTCTTGACGCTGTGCAATCCGTTACAAGCTCTACTCGGTAACCCATTTTTCGCAAAGATAAAGCCGTTTGATAAACGCAGATATGCGCTTCGACCCCACAGATTAGCCATGTGTCGACCTTAGTATTCTCTACCGCCAATTTAAACGTGGCTTCTTTGCACCCATCAAAAGTGTATTTAGCGATGGCTAGATGATCTTGTGCCAGCACTTCACGAATCGGCTCAGCTGTTGGACCTAAACGCTCTGGATTCTGTTCTAACCATACGATAGGTAAATTGAGCGCTTTCGCTCCTTTCACCAACTTAGTGGTATTTTCAATTACAACATCACTTTCATGCATCAAGGTCGCCAGCTTGCCTTGAACATCATAAATATACGCAAGCTCAGCCACCGTTTAGCCGAGAACTTTTTTAACAGGCTTGCGCGATGCACTTCCACGGTTCGCATCGCAATACAAAGCTCGTCCGCAATGCGGATATTGCGCTTGCCCGCGATAATCAAACGCAGAATGTCTTTCTCTCTTGGCGTCAGCGATTCATAAGCAGCTTTC
>NZ_JAHGAH010001381.1:0-593 GCF_030248475.1 Vibrio sp. D173a | reverse complement strand
TAGCATGTGCTTAGGACAGTATCCTAAGAGGGGTAAGACTCTTAGGAGTAAAGACTATGCTGAATTAGTAATGGCTTATAGGTAGTAACGAGCACCGATAGTCCATTTGTCGTCAGACTTGTAGCCAGATTCGCTGTTTAGGTCGAACTGGTAAGCAGTGTAACCAACGATGTTGCTAGTGAAGTTGTACTCGGCTTGTAGTGCTAGCTCTTCACGTGCAGTCTCAGTCGTTGCACCTTTCGTTAGCTCACCTTCAACTACTTCGTAGTTCACGCTTAGGTTTAGGCTGTTTGAAAGACCGTACGCTGCTAATAGCTCGTATGCAGTGCTCTCTTCTAGAGTTGTACCTTTTGCTAGGCCAGCGTTCATGTTTTCGTTAGACGCGTAGATACCCGCAACGTAAAGGCCAGAACCGTATGTACCGTATGCTGCAGAAACTAGGTGAGATTCAGCTGTGCTAGATTTACCAGATGCAGTGTAATCGCCAGTGTTGAATGCGTAACCTAGCTTAACGCCTGCAATTGAGTAACCTAGAGTCGCTTGTACACGGTCACCGTATTTTACAGTGCTACGAGTAACAGTTACTTCACCTG
>NZ_JAHGAH010001380.1:0-519 GCF_030248475.1 Vibrio sp. D173a | reverse complement strand
CGTGCAGGCATTGAGGTAATCATCGCTGCTGGCAGTGCAGAAAACGTTGTATTTGATTCATTGAGTGAAGAGCCACAAGGCACACGTTTCTTACCACTTGAAGAGGCATTAGAAAACCGAAAACGCTGGATTCTTGCGGGCCCAGCTTCTGCCGGCGACATCGTGGTCGATGATGGCGCTGTTAACGCAGTCAACACCAAAGGCAGCAGCCTACTGGCAAAAGGTGTGATTCAAGTACGCGGTGAGTTTTCCCGTGGTGAAGTCACTCAAGTGACCGAACACAAAGGTAAAGTGATTGCTCGCGGCATCGCAAGCTACTCAAGCCAAGACTTGGCGAAGATGGCTCGGAAGTCATTCACCGTGATGACATGGTTGTTATCCAAGAGTAACTGACCACCCAAGCGTAGTGCGCATACGTTGAGTATGAAGTATCGATGAATAGCTGCCGAATAAAGGTGGCTATTTGATTAAATAGCGCACCCAGAATTTCAGATAGACAGACAGAATTAAGGGAGAGTT
>NZ_JAHGAH010000138.1:0-11585 GCF_030248475.1 Vibrio sp. D173a | reverse complement strand
ATAAGAGACAGGCGTTCATCGCGGGCTTTTTTGCTTTTAGTGACGGATTTTGGCGTAAACTACCGTGTTACTCAGTTCTCCTGAGGTAGAAACACGATCGTGTCTAAGCTCACCTTCAAAGTCATAACCGCAACGTTCTGCGACGGCACGGCTTTTTAGGTTGGTTGAATCTGCGGTAATCGCAATGCGCCTCGCACCAAGATCTTCAAACGCGTAGCGCTCTAGTTCAAGCACCGCTTCGGAAATGTAGCCATTACCTACAGCGCTATCATCCTGCCAGTAACCGATTTCAAATGAGGGTACTTCCTGATCTTTAATCATTAAGCCAACGGCACCAATTAAGCGATCACTCTCTTTTTCAATGATGAAGTAACGTAATTCCTCTTCGAAATTTTCAAAGTTCGCGATGGCTTTTTCTGTTCCCTCAATCATGGCCTCTAGTGTGAGCACATGTGGTACCCAAGGAAGATACACTTCGAGTGTCTTTTGGCCTCGTAATACCGCTTGATGTGCCTCTTCTGCACGCTCTAAACAAGCGGGAATTAGCTTAAGACGTTTCGTTTCCATTCCGGCTCTCCTTTGGGTGAAAAATAAACGAAAAATCATTTAAACAGATGTACTTAGAATGATCTAGTTGTTCGCACAATATTATTCACTTGGTTTGCTTGGAAGAACCTGAGAGAATTGTATGGTTATTCAAATCACTAGGTTCATTATGAAACTTTTAGTAAGAAACTTGGCTCGTCAAACGACTGAGCAAGATATGCGTGCACTATTCTCTGAGCACGGCAAAGTGGAACTTTGTACATTGGTTCTTGATCAAGAAACCGGTTTATCAAAAGGCTTCGGCTTTGTGATCATGCCAGATGAAGCAGAAGCGATTGCTGCAATGGAAGCGCTGAACATGACCAGCGTAGCGAAAAGCAAGATTCGCGTGAAAGTCGCTCAAGACTAAGAGAGAGAAAAGCCAGCATCACTGCTGGCTTTTTTGTATTAAGCATTCTCAGTTATCACTCTTATGTTCAAGTTATTTTATTTATTGCGCTAACCACTTTTATCGGAGTAAGTGTGAGGAAACTGATAGGGTTCCTTCGTGGTGTAGCGTATCAATGACTATTCTCCACCTCTTCTAAGCTTATATTCGATAGTTGTTGTAAGTTTCGTTTAAGCGGAAGCGTTTTTACTTCGATTAAGATTAGGTTGATTAAGCCGCCAAGAGAAATCGCTGCAATCACCGCACTAAGAGCACTTCCTTGATCAGCCAAACCATATAAGCCAACACCAAGCATTAAAACAAAGCTTATCAGTTGTATGGATACGTGACTTTGAACGATATAACAACCGCTTTGGTAATCTTTTACAATGTAAACAAACTGCCCGAAGCTACCGAGTTCTACTTTGACTTTTCTATCTAACGCATGACAGCGGAACCCTTGTTGATTGAGAGATTTTGCGAGGCTTTCCATGCCAATGACTCCATGTTCTATTTAGTTATCTTTTGCACATCATAATGTCACGATGAGAGCCGTTTAGTTTCGCTGAACAACAAATCTAAGAGGCAAGTCCCACCGTACACTCAGTGCTTTCTTTAGTTTGCGGAACGCTTTCAGGTTTAGTTATTCGCATCAAATCTGCATTGGTAGACGCAAACTTCGCGTTCTACGCCTTGCATGCTAAGGGTTTTGTTTCCTATATAAGGCACATTTAGTTTCTTTATCACGGACTTTGAGCGTTGATTCTCTGCTAAGTGCATCACACGAATACCGACGAGTTCGAAATATGATTGAGCAAACTCAACTAGGGTTTTAGATGCTTCAAAAGCATAACCCTTTCCCCAGTATGGTACGCCAATCCAATATCCCAATGTACCGTACCCGTCTTCTATTCTTGGTAAACTCACCGCACCAAGCAGTTCTCCTGTGCTTCTCAATGTGATGGCATAGACGACACCTCTGCGCTCATAGAACATAGGGCCATGCCCATCTATCCAAGTTTTTGCCATTGGTGGTTCGTAAGGGTGTGGGATGTTAGCGGTCATATCTGCGATGATTTTTTCTCCAGCGAGCAAAGCTACACGCTCACAATCGTTGTGATGAAATGGGCGAAGAATAAGTCGTTCGGTGAAGAGAGTGGGTTGTGCTGGCATCTTGGTTTTACCTCACGGATTGGGTGTACCAGACATCAAGATCTGGTCAGAAGTAGCATCCAAGTATCTTAAATCAATAAATGGGAATTGAACACCCGCCTCATGGGTTCTGGGTTGGGCACCGCGAATCCCCTTAAACACCGCTCTACGAGGGAGCGACCGTGAGACACCACTAAGTCACGACTACTAACGCGCCTGGTGATGGATTGATGAAGTGCGGCATGTGTTTTGAAATTACATTCTGCACATGAAATTTGACCTGATTAGGACATAATTCACACTGTAAATTGCTTAAATTCGCATAACGACCCCCTTATTTCTATTTCAATCCAATGTGTGAAGTTTTCTGTAGAGAAATGTAAAGATAAGCACTCAATAATATGTAGTGTGTGATGGTTCATTGTATTGCATACATAGGTGTTATTTTTCATTGTTCGGTCCGAAAGCAGGCGGACTGACCAAGGTCTCAGTTTTCGGGCGCGTGTACGGGAATTTTTGGAGTTAGGGCACAAAAAAGAGAAGGGGCTTTTTTATTGTGGAATTATTTTGAACAAAATATGTCAATTGTCAGTAGTAACGAAAAATACAGGGAGAGATTGTAATGCCGGATATCTATTGCTCAGCTTGTAGAAGAGCAACGCAGCACAAAGTGATCATGAAGCGTTGTGAACCAGAGCAAATCCAAACACTGACAGGGAAAGTGGTGAGCTTCACACAATTAATGGCCAAGTTCGTAACTGGTGAACATTATTACGAGATGGAACCACAATACTACTGTCGCTGTTGTAACCATCGCGCTATTGGTGAAGTGGTTCAGCATCCAGCGCGACAGACATCAGCGATCATGTAATCGGCGTTTACGCAGCCAGCTCTTTTTCTGTTGCGAAAGGTAGTCCATCGATCATAACTGGCCAGCCATAAGAGGCATATTCAGACGCTAGTGACTTTGCGACCTCGTGCGAAACGGTCGTGTACGTCCATTCGCCAACACCAAACGGCTTGTACGCGAGTTGTAGGGTTAACATTGCTTTCTCCTTGATATTTTTGCCTATTATTGCCTTACAATTTGGCTCAATTCTTTTCTTAAAAGCTCATATTTTTCTCTTCAAAGTTCACCATTCCATTTTTTTGTTAACAAATTTATCTAATAAATAAAGTTACCTAGTTTGCTCAATGTATTTATAAATTACATACATAAAAGTTTTCATTTTTGGAACGGTTGGTGCTTTTTTGTACGGGGCAATCGTTAAATTCATATGGGTTTCACACGATGTATATTTCACTATTTGCAAACTGAATAGTTACTATTAATCTGGTGGCTCCTGAGTTGTTACAAGGATGTGGTTAATGAGTTATCAACTGGATAGAATTGATTTGCAAATTTTGAGAGTGTTGCATTCTCGAGGGCGAATTCCAGTGGTGGAATTAGCAAAGCAAGTGAACTTGACCACATCACCATGCTCTGAACGCGTAAAAAGGCTGGAGAAAGAAGGCTACATAAATGGCTATCACGCAGAGCTCAATGCAGAGAAGCTTGGGCTAGATGTGCAGGTGTTTATTCATATTCGTCTTGATCAAACCAGCTTCTCGATTTTCGAGAAATTTGCCAAAGCGGTAGAGCTCATGCCTGAAATTGAAGAGTGTTATTCGTTGTCAGGTGATTTCGACACCATGATTAAAGTTCGAGTAAAGAACATGAAGGCTTATCAGGAATTTATGTCGAGTAAGCTTGGGACACTACCGGGCGTGATCCAAACTCGAAGTGAAGTGGTTATTGAAGAACATAAGACGGGATTTGGTGTGAACCCTGAATTACTCGGTTAATACGAGTGGAGATACGTCGATATCAGACACAAAAAAGGAGCCATGAGGCTCCTTTTGTATATCAAGTTTCAATTAGCTTTTTTATGCGCTTACGGATGTGGTTAGTACACCGATAAGGCCACCAAACACACCGCCCCAAACCACGAGCCAACCAAGGTGCTCTTTAATCATCTTCTGCACGATTTCTTTAACCAAAGCGGGTGTCAGCTCACTCAGGCGCTGGTCAATGATGCTTTCAATGTTCTGCTTGATTTCATCCATCATTGCAGGCGATTCCATTTGCTCTTTTAGTGCTTCCTTAATGGTGTCGCTCTTGCTTAGCTCAATAATCGACTCTTGCATTTTTTCCACAAACGGTTGGCGCATGGGTTGCAGTGCTTCTGCACCGCCAAACATTGCAAGCATGCCACCAAACTGAGAGCCTTCGATGACTTCGACCAATGAATCAAAGGCTGGGTTTAAATCGACTTTCTCGATCACAGGCTCAAGGTTAATTTTCATGCCGCCTGCCATTTCTTTATTTAGGAAACGGTCGATGTTTGCTTCAGTAAAGAATTGCTCCATCATCAAGTTTTTGATGGCCAATTTAAATTCTTCAAAACGTGCTGGAATGACGCCTGAGCCGTATAAGCCGGGTACTTTTTCAAATAGCATATGAATGGCTAGCCAGTTAGTGATAGCTCCAGAAAAAGCGAACAGACCCGCGTACCAAAGGTAATCATTTTGAATGTGATATCCCGCACCCATCATGGCGATAGCAAGGATATTAGTCAGCAAACTTTTGTTCATAGTGACCGATTATTTATGAATTGATGAAGTAATAAGTGGGCATGATTTTATACCTAAGCGATAGGTAGATGCTAGGTTGAGCTCACTTGGATTTATTTGGATAGGAAGAATTGGAATGCGCCAAAAAACAAAACCCGACAATCATTGTCGGGCCACTGCTTTTTCTTAGAAACTCTAAGATTATTTTTTATTGTGCTTTTAGAAGCGGAAGACCTTACGGCAAAGTTGGCATTTCCAGCGCTCTGAGTAGCCGAATAATTTATCCGCCCAACTTTGTCTTACTTGTACGATCTGCATTGAACCACATTTACACATAAGCTAATTACCTTATTATTAGATTAATAACTAAGCCATCAATTGAGCATAGCTGTTTCTCAAAAAGTGAAATTACAAATGAATCCAGCTTGCTACTCTGTGTTGTGTCCACTGCTAACGATTACGCAACGGGGCGCTATACTACCAGGAATTTTGTGACTTTCATCCATAAAAGTGTTTCATAAGTGAGATTTTTAGTGATCTTTATCACCAACTGTGTGTGGTGAAATATTGGATGGCTTAAGTGGATATAGCAAAATCGTAGAAAAAACGGCGCTTAGAGCGCCGTTTTTTTTGGGGTATTTATTGGTATTGAAGCGCATTAACTCTCTAACTCTTCCCCAAGGAAACCACCCGTTTGGTGTGCCCAAAGCTGTGCATAAATGCCGTTGTTGGCAATAAGCTCTTTGTGCGTGCCTTGCTCCACGATGTTGCCTTTATCAAGCACAATCAAGCGATCCATCTGCGCAATGGTCGACAAACGGTGCGCGATGGCGATAACCGTTTTGCCCTGCATCAGCTCGTTCAAGCTCTCTTGAATGGCCGCTTCAACTTCTGAATCCAGTGCTGAAGTCGCTTCATCAAGCACCAGTAAAGGTGCGTCTTTTAGCAGCACGCGTGAAATCGCAATACGCTGACGTTGGCCGCCAGACAGTTTTACACCACGCTCACCCACTTGTGCGTCGTAACCAACGTTGCCGAACGGGTCGGTTAGGGTCTCGATAAACTCATGTGCGTGCGCTTGTTTGGTCGCTTTAATCAGGTCCTCTTCACTTGCATCTGGATTGCCATACAAGATGTTATCGCGGATTGAGCGATGCAGCAGGGACGTATCTTGTGTCACCATACCAATCTTCGAGCGCAGAGAATCTTGCGTGACGCTTGAGATTTCTTGCCCATCAATCTTGATGCTGCCTTCTTCCACATCGTGGAAACGCAATAACAAGTTCACTAAGGTTGATTTACCTGCGCCAGACCGCCCAACTAAGCCTACTTTCTCACCCGGTTTGATATTAAGGTCGAGGTTGTTAATCACGCCTTTTTTCTCACCGTAGTGGAAGCTGACGTTGTCGAAGTGAATACCACCTTGAGGCACTTGCAGATCTTTTGCATCGGCTTTGTCTTTGATGTCGATAGGTTTAGACAGCGTCTTCATGCCATCTACGACGGTACCCAAGTTTTCAAATAGGGCACCGACTTCCCACATGATCCACATCGACATGCCGTTGATACGCAGAGCTAAGCTGACAGCAATCGCAATGGCACCAACGCTAATCGCGCTATCCAGCCACAAATAAATCGACAGCGCAGCCACCGAGAACACCAATAGATAGTTGGAGATCTCTACCGCTACATCGAAGCCGGTCACCAAGCGCATTTGGCGATACACAGTACTCAAGAAGCCTTTCATGCCTTCTTCGGCGTACTCGGTCTCTCGTTTACTGTGCGAGAACAGCTTAACGGTTTGAATGTTGGTGTAGCTGTCTACAATGCGACCTGTCATGGTTGAACGTGCATCTGCTTGCTCAGTAGCCACGGCCTTTAGCTTCGGAACGAAGTGGATCTGAATCGCGATGTACGCCATTAGCCAAACCAACATTGGGATCATCAAGCGCCAGTCAGCGGCGGCCAACATCACGATGATGCTGGTGAAGTAAACCAAGACGTAGACGAAAACATCCATCGTCTTCATGACGGTTTCTCGCACCGCCAGAGAGGTTTGCATCACCTTAGTCGCAACACGACCTGCAAAATCATCCTGATAGAAGTTCAGACTTTGATTGAGCAAGTAACGGTGCGCAAGCCAGCGAACCGACATTGGGTAGTTACCCAGCAGAGTTTGGTGGATCAGCAGTGAGTAAATCACCACCAAAATCGGCATGATAACCAGCAGTAAGGTGCCGTAGAAAATAAGGTCCGTTTTGTTGTCTTGCAAAAAGGTTTCTGGGTTGCTGGTGGACAGCCAATCAACCAACTGACCCATGGCGCCAAACAGAGAGACTTCTACGATAGCCACAATCGTCGACATGATCGACATGATGATCAGCGGTTTCTCAAAACCGCGCGTGTAATGGCGTAAAAACGCAAAGATCCCCGCTGGGGGTTGGTCAGGCTGTGATTTGGGGAACGGCTCAGTAAAGCCTTCAAATCGTTTAAACATAACTCATCCTAAAGTTAATAGTTGCCATCTCAGTAATTGAATCCATCAATTCTTCCTGCCTTGGACGAAGCAGTTAATACCGAGTATGAGATAAGACATATTGTGGTCTGCTAGCCAGAAAGCAGACGTTTTTGCGTATGTGTGAGAGGAGAAAAAATAGTCTAACCGATTGCTTTTTAAATGTAACTAGTTGGTTATAAAGAATTCGCTAGTGCATTATTCTTGAGATGACCATTCACGCGTCACAAAACAGTAAATCGGCAAAGTGACAATAAAAAGTCGGGTCAATGGTGGCTTTTCCAGTAATTATTACTTCTGCGTGAGGGAATTATTATTAAAAACAGCAAAACTGAAGTTAACAATAAATTTACAATCTCATCATTCTAGTGAAAAGGAATGTATTGGATGCTATTACACGAATCAGTGCCTCAGAATGCACATGGAAAAGAAGAAAGCACGCAAAGTGCTCTGCGTCATACCGCGAACTGCGTTGTGATGGTGCCGCCGAAAGAGTTTCGTTTTAACGAAGAAACTGCGCAAGACAACGAGTTTCAACACCAAGTATCGCTAACCCAAGAAGAAGTCTCACGTAATACCATGGCTGAATTTGTTGCGATGGTTGAGACCTTGCGAAACGAAGGCGTGCAAGTGGTTGAGTTTGATTACCCTCAATCTGATATCGCTACGCCAGATGCAGTGTTCCCGAATAACTGGTTTAGCACTACCCCAGAAGGCACTTTATATACCTTCCCAATGGCGTGTGAAAACCGTCAGCATGAAGTTCGTCCGGATGCGTTGGTCGCTGCATTAGCGCACGCAGGTCGTGAAGTGCATCAACAAGACTCACTGATTGAATATCTGGATGAAGAAGCCTACCTAGAAAGCACGGGCGTGATGGTGTTCGATCACTTCAACAAAACCGTTTATGCCGCGCTCTCACAACGTTGCGATCGTTTGGTTTTAGAAGATTACGCCAAGCGCATTGGTTATGATCGCGTGATTTCTTTTCAAACCCGTTTGCCTTCTGGTGCTCCGATTTACCACACTAACGTGATGATGGCAGTGGGTGAGCAGTTCTGTGTGATTTGTGATGAAGTGATCCCAGAGTTTGAGCGTCGCTTTGTGCTCAAGTCATTGGCGAAAGACAAGCAGGTGATCTCGATTTCTCTTGAACAGATGAACCAGTTTTGCGGCAACATCCTTCAACTGGAAACGGTACGCGGCGATAAGGTCATTGCTATGTCTCAATCAGCTTACGATGCGTTCTCTCCAGCACAAAGAAATCAACTAGCGACACACGGTAAATTGCTGCCATTTGACGTTTCTACCATAGAATCGATTGGTGGTGGCTCTGTACGCTGTATGTTAGGCGAAGTGTTCCTACCAAGCCGCAAAGCAGTGTTGTAAACCAACCCTGAATTTCCCCCAAAAAGCACCATGTTGTAAGATGTGGTGCTTTTTTATTCGTTTTATCTAAGTAAGACGCGGAGAATGAATACCAAACCATTCGTTTCATCTTACTGTGCTCTGAGTATGATTTTATCCATATACCCTGCAGTTGCACTAGTAAGCTGCTATTTGTATGCATTTTGTTTCATATAAATATAAAGGCTAGTTTATGGTTACGATCAATACGTGCAGACGGGCGTGGTTGTATTGTTTGATAGGAGTAATGTCATTACTTACCCTCTTTGGCTGTAATGACCCTATCACTGAAACGACCACCTCATCGACATCTCAAATTTCTCACCAACAAAGCTTATCACTTAACGTCTCTAATCGAGTCGATGAGACAGAAATGTCCAATCTAGAACTGCTGTTTGTTTTTGATGTGTGTGTTTTTGATGTGGTTAACCAGGATGAGACGTTTGTCGTTCGAGTGCAAGATGTTCTAGGAAGAGAAGTGGCTGGTTTCCATCAAGGGGAAGCATTTCAAGTGATGTCGTGGTGGTTCCTGAGTCTGGAATCGTGCCATTCAACTTTGACGTCGATAACGCCAGCGATGTGAATGGTGGAGTGGCTAAGATGACGGTGATTGTAAGAGGTGATGGCTTCTTCTCTAACTCTCAAGTGTTTGATCTTACCCAAACCACCATGTCGGATAATTACTGGATTGAGATTGTCCCTAAGTCAGAAAAAGCGGAGGAGGCGACCACATTTGTTGAAGAACGTGTTGAGCTAGATGGGCACGTGACCCGCTCTTCCGTTGATGTTGCAACAGTGACCAAAGATGACAGCACGGACGGAGGTAAAATCCTTGATGGTGCGACCGCTAAGTTGTCGATTCCTGCAGGAACAGGATTCATCGGTGAAGATGGACAGCCTTTTACGCCTGTAGGAGAGGTTTCTGTTTCGATGATGCTGTTTTCAGCGGATCCAAAAGGCCTAGCTGATGATGAGAATAACCCGCTATACCTTTTCCCTGGTGGTTTATCGCCAGACGGGTTTGATGGCGAGCTCCCAAGCGATATCACCTCACCTGACAGCGTGACCTTTATTTCTGCCGGTTTTGTGGCGATTGAGATTGGCGATGAAAGCGGTAACAAAGTGTCTTCATTCGATGGAGAAGGCGTCAATTTGGAGTTTGAAGTGCCAAAATCCACGGTGAACCCGCAAACGGGCGAGCCTTTGGCGTTAGACGATGGCACGATCCCTATTTGGAGTTACACCGACTCAACGGGTAAATGGCGCTACGAAGGTGATGCCGTTATCGAGCAAGAAAACGAAAACACCTTTACCGTCTCGAAACCAATCACTCACCTCTCATACTACAATCTGGATTGGTACGGACAAGATCGCTGTCAACTTGATGTCGATGTTGTGGATGCAAATGGTGACCCCAATAATCAAAAACTGCGCCTTTCTTTTGCCAAAGCTGGCGGCGGTTGGGCTTACAAACCTTCTGGTTGGGGTGATAACCCTGAGAAGCTAAATATCAATCGAGTGCCTGCCTTCGCTGGTCACTTTGATTTGCTGGATAGCCAAGGCAACAGTTTATTAGCGTCGATTGAAGTGGACGGTGAGGTCATTGAAGTAGCCGATGGGACAGAGGGGCTCGATCTCGATGACTTCTGTTTTGGTGTATCGAGTGACTCGACTAAATCCTTCAAGGCGACCTTAAATATTGTAAACCCTCCTCGTATTGATATCGAAACCGGACTGTCGTTAGTTTGTCCAATCGATGAAACGAAAACTCAAACCGTCGACTCAGGTTACTACTACCTTTACTCTGGTTATTCTTACGAAACTTCGGGCCAAATGAATGGAGATACCATCACTTTCTCCAACTTGGTCGAAGACGGGTTATATCGTCTCTACTACTACGGAGGACAAACTTGGGCCCAAGTGGAGTTTACTGCCAAAGCAGATACCACCAACATTTCTCTTATGTCGCTGCAGCTTTGTGACAAAATTGAACAAGCCATTAAGACCCGTTTGGTATGTACCGACGACGATATGGCCGTCACGCGCTTTAAAGCAGCACCTGAGGCGTATTTTTGGATGTACAACCAAGACTATTCTCACTATTTATGGGGGAGAACAGACTCTGATGGTAACGCCACGCAAAGTGATGCGGTCGAGTCGATTGAATACATGGGCTCAGCCTATTCTTATTTTGAGAACCGTTATTACTGGGGTGAACGTACAACCGCCACGACGAGCGCCGATAACGCGATAACTTTTGATATTCAGTTACCGAGCTCTAACGAATATTGTCTTGCTGAATTGCCGATTGATTACCTTCAAACGTTCGTTTTTGCTGAGAACACAGAAGCGCTGGCGGACGGTGTCGCAGAAATCATTATTACTGTTCAGGAACGTGATGAGTTTGGTACGGCTCGCGAATCAAATTCCGGAACTCTGACATTGACGGATGAGCCATCTGAAGGGGTAGTCATCTCAGATATCACCTCCAATGGTGATGGCACATACAGCGCTAAAGTAACCTCAACAAAAGCGCAAGAAGTGGTTATCTCCGGAGAGATTGATGGTAATGCACTAGGAGGCTCTGCTACGGTGGAATTTGTGGCTGTGGTCGATTTCTCAAATGCCGTGTTTAGCCGAGATAAAGTGTCCGCCAATGCTGATGGAAGTGAGCAAATAACGGTCACTGTTCAGCTCAAAGATGCGGATGGAAATGACTATGCATCGTCTGGTGGTGACATTACGTTTGGCGAGCACACAGGGCTAACTTTGGCGTCTTCTCAAGATAATGGTGACGGCACTTACACCGCAGTGTTCACTAGTAAAACGTCACAAACCTTCAATATCACGGCTTCCATTGCTGGTAGTGCGCTATCTAATAACATCGATATCGAGTTTACTCCGGTGCTGGCGGATCCCCTCATA
>NZ_JAHGAH010001379.1:0-1291 GCF_030248475.1 Vibrio sp. D173a | reverse complement strand
AATATAGCGATAAGTTCCTCGCATTAAGCTCAAGAGAAAAATGGCTTGTTTTACTGTGCGGTTTGGTTGGCCTGTTTATGCTCCTATTCAGTGTGTTGGTTGAGCCAGCTTACAACGACCTACAAGCAAAACGTGCAAAAAGCATGAGCCTGACGCAATCCAATCAGAGGCTTGAAGGTGAACTGTTGGTGTTGCAAGCCAAGCTAAGTAAAAACCCAGATAAAGAGATCAATATTGAGTACAAGTCTCTATTAGTTCAGAGTCAAGAGCTCTCTATGGAGCTGTCTCAGATTATCGATGGCCTTATCTCGCCTTCTCAGATGGCAGAATTGCTAGAGAATGTCTTGAGCTCAGGTAAAGGTCTTAAGCTTGCCTCGTTAGAGTCACTTAAACCTGAGCCGATTGCGAACAATAAGGGCACCAGTGAATATTCTGGTTATTACCTTCACCCTGTACGCATGGAATTAACGGGTAGCTACTTTGACATCTCGGCTTATTTACAGGCTTTGGAGTCTCTGCCGGTTTCTTACTACTGGCGTACGTTCCAGTACAAGGTTGAGGAGTACCCACAAGCACGTTTGGTGTTTGAGGTCTACACGTTGGGGACAAGACAGGAGTTCATCGGTGGTTAGAGTTCTTTTATTGTCTCTGTTGTTTTGTAGCTCGTCGGTATTGGCTGAACAAGATCCAACCGCGCCTCTGGGGTGGTTGGTACCGAAAGAGCAGAAAGCCGCACCCGTTAAAAAAGCACCCACTCGTTACCGTTTACCTTCATTGCAGAGCATTGTGTGTAAAGGTCAAAGCCCATGTTATGCCATTTTAAATGGTCAGGTTGTCTCACAAGGTGAGGTGATCCGTGGGTATAAGGTGAAAAAAATCGATTCAGAATACGTCACTCTTCAGAGAAGCACTCAGCAGTGGAAGTTGGAGCTGTTCTCTTTGGATATTAAGAATAATTAAGGTTTGAGTGAAGACATGCGTAAACTTGTAGTAGCAATTATAGTTTCATCTTTAGTCGGTTGTTCTATGGGGCATCGTGACCCGGTAGAGATCAAAGAGTCTTTGAATGAATCCATTAATGAAGCCAATAGCCGAGCTCTAAATGAGCTACCATCGTCAGTGCAAGACGACCTGATGCCACAATTTGATGATGACCCAATGTCGCCGAGTATGGAGACGGTGAAGCGTTTTCGAATTCAGGCTAACCGTGTCGATGCGCGTGCATTTTTCGCGAGTTTGGTCAAAGGTACTGAATTCAGTGCCGCTATTCACCCGAGTGTTTCGGGCAACA
>NZ_JAHGAH010001378.1:0-661 GCF_030248475.1 Vibrio sp. D173a | reverse complement strand
GGTAACTGATGAACGGCGTTAACAACGGCAGCAAGACGAGGATGCGCTAACGCAGAAAACACCCCTTTATCGATTTTCTGCGCTTCGATTAAGTGACGAAAGATCAAAGCCATCAAGGCATCACTCAACTTATCCATTAAGTACTGCTGACCAGAAGCTGTCTGGTGCGACTCTCGAAATAGAGTCTCGATAACCGACAATAGATTGGGTTCGTCCTCAAAAGGAATTACGATCACTTCGGGCAAGGCTGCCAGCAGTGGATTAGCTCGCCCAGCGCGGTACGCCACATTTGCACACACCAACTCTGCTCCCTCACCCACCCCTTCAATCACATGAGGCGAGCTGTGAGGCAAATAGACAATGCAAGGCTGCGTGATGGTTCTTTCGCCACTGTATTTGCTTGAGAGCTTGAGCTGCCCCGAATTCAACACATGTAAATGCCCTTCCGTGCCCTGTTGCGCGTTAAATGAAGACACACCACACAACTGCCCAGAATAGAAAACGCCTGTGCGTATCGAGAAATGTTCCATCAATTGAGAAAGCAGATCCATGTTCCCTCCGAACGATTCGCTTACTTTTTAGGTTTTTTGTCCCTCTATAGACCGAACAAGTTAGCTAATTTATTCATACAAGCTAACCAAACAGAGACAAGGAATACGCT
>NZ_JAHGAH010001377.1:0-831 GCF_030248475.1 Vibrio sp. D173a | reverse complement strand
TCTGAGTTATTGATCGCTATATTGACAGTGCCCGAGTTTTGACCAGACACATGAGTTGCAGAGATATTTCCTTGTATAGTAATGCCACTTTCTTCAACCAACGCTTCAACTCCCGACATATCGACAATAGTTAGCTGAAAATCACTATTGGCATCAGGCCCATATAGAGGCAATACATCACCCTTGATGGGTGGTGGTGTTGTGCTTGGCTCTTGGTAAGGATCGTCAAGGCATCCTGCCAAAGCCGCAGCACAGACAACGGCAAGTATCGTTTTCTTGTTCGTTATGTTCTGGATCATTTTTGTTCTCTTCACGACTGCTATTTTTTAGTTGGATAGATGTTGAAACGTTTCATTTGAGGTAAGCATGATATCAAGGTGATCGTTTATCAAGTAAAACGATTAAGCCGCGATTTAATTTGTGATGTGGGGCATATTTATACCTAGAACTTGATCTTTCTGGGTGAGGTATAGAAATGAAAAAATACTACACATCATTGATGCATATAAATAAAGTATTGTTTTTCTTGAAATTTTTGTTGTTTGCGGAAATTGGTGTGAAAAAATAGCGTCGAGAATTATAACTTGATCACGTTATCTGTCTATCTTGATTGACGACCCATAATATTTGTCTCAGATTAATAGAAACGTTTAAATTGAATCCTTGAGAAATAAAATGGAATTGATGATGATAAGGAAAAGACGTGCAATTGCTGCTGCGATTAATAGAAGTGCCATCAAAGTATCGGTCGTTATCGGCAATGTTTGCTTGGCTGCAACAATCAAGACAACCATCAGAAAGCTAACACCGAGTTGCAGAGCGACAAGAGAA
>NZ_JAHGAH010001376.1:0-1002 GCF_030248475.1 Vibrio sp. D173a | reverse complement strand
ACGGCTCGAGTTTTCAGCCAACTCTTCAACCTTGATGTGTTGTGCTGCAATGGTTTCGCCTTCAGCGCGAACTTCTGCAGTGATGGTGTAGTCATCAATGTTTGAGAACCACAGCTTGTTATCAACGGTGAATGTGCCGTCTTCAGCATTGAAGTCGCGGATCTTCACTGGTGCGATAACCTGTTTGTACTCTTTTAAGCCTGGGCCTGGTGTTTGGTCTGGGTAGATCAAACCGTCCATGCAGAAGTTGTAGTTGTTCGGGTAGTCGCCGTAGTCACCGCCGTATTTGTAGAACTCAGTGCCTGCTTCATCACGAGCTAAGATGCCGTGATCACACCACTCCCAAACGTAGTGACCTTGAATTGCATCGTGCTTGTAGAACACGTTTTGGTATTCGGTTAAGCCACCTGGGCCGTTACCCATTGCGTGTGCGTATTCGCAGATAATGCGTGGTTTTTCGTGTGGGTACTCGCCGAAGGCATTCATTAGCTGAGCACGTGAGTACATGGTAGAGATAACATCAACCACTTCAGCATCACGGTCTTCTTCGTAGTGAACCAGACGTGTGTCATCAATTGCTTTTGCTGCATCGTACATAGAGCGGATGTTGCAGCCGTAGCCTGACTCGTTACCTAGAGACCACATGATGATAGAAGGGTGGTTCTTTTGAGCGTGGATATGACGTTCGATACGTTTAACAAACACCGCTTCCCATGCTGCATCGTTAGTGATTCGGCTTAGGTCGCCAACGTTAGCAAAACCGTGAGTTTCGACATCGGTTTCACCCATCACGAACAGGCCGTAGATGTCACATAGTTCGTAGAAACGTGGGTCATTCGGGTAGTGCGCAGTACGTACTGAGTTGATGTTGTGTTGCTTCATCAACACCAAGTCTTTCTCAACGCGATCCATGCCCACAGCACGACCTTTCAGGTGGTCGTTGTCGTGACGGTTTACACCATGCAGCATCACGTATTTGTTGTTGATGTAGAACAGACCATC
>NZ_JAHGAH010001375.1:0-654 GCF_030248475.1 Vibrio sp. D173a | reverse complement strand
CTTTGAAATAGCCTTCAATCCAGAAGCTGTCTTCATCAATCAATGCCACTACTGGCGTGTTGGCTACAACTTGAGAACCTGCACGTAGATTCAAGTTAGTAATGTAGCCATTTGTTGGCGCATAAACCTTGGTAAACTTTAGGTTCAATTGGGCTTCTTCTACATTTGCTTTCGCTAACTCTACATTGGCAGCAGACGTTTCAACCGCATTGCTCAAATTGTTGAGCGTTAGAATCGGCACAGCACCGGGCGTGCGCTTTTGCAGGTTAACAGCACGTTGCTCTTCATTTTTCGCTTTCGCCAATAGTGCAAGCGCTTGTTTTTGCGTTGCTAGGGCTTTGTGGTAAGCGGCTTTATAAATACTCGGGTCAATTTCAAAGAGCAAGTCACCTTTTGATACGTGAGAGTTGTCATCAACGTGGACTTGAATGACTTGTCCGGTAACACGAGGCGTTATAGATACGATATAAGCACTGACCTGACCATCCCTTGTCCAAGGGTTACTTGTATAAGATTGATAGTAGGTATAAGCGACCGTTCCTGCGGCACCCAGCAGCAATAAGGAGATGAGATAACGTTTAATCATTTGAGATGCCTTATAAGATGGGGATGAATAGACCAATCGCGCCTGAAAACAATACGATTAGGCAAATT
>NZ_JAHGAH010001374.1:0-779 GCF_030248475.1 Vibrio sp. D173a | reverse complement strand
GGCTTAACACCTTGAATCGCAAAATCTTGGAGTTGGCCACCATAGGTTGGGTCTGGGATCACACCGTCACGGATGAAAGCCGTTTTCTGCTCTGGTGTTTCAGCTGGAATACTGAGTCGTACCAACATCGAAACGGCATTTTCATCTCCTTTCTCAGGAGCATGACCTCGGCCATCTTTAATATGACAGTTTTGGCAACCATTGGTGTTAAACAGGGGCCCTAAGCCATCACGAGCATCCGTTGATGATGGTGCTGGAACCCAAGGATTTCTAAAGAAGCTATTACCTACACTGAAATCGAGGCGCTTGGTCATTGGCAAGTTAGCTGCTGGTAGAGAGAATGCGTTAGGTCCCTCTTTCTTGACGGTCGTCTTACCGCCAGAATAAACATCATGGGCTTGTAATGGAGAAACGAAAAACAGTGCGGTTAAAAACGAGGCGGATAGATACGACTTCATACATTGCCTTTGCTAAATTAGTGAGTGATTAGCTTAGTTGTGCTTTTTATTTGCTAATACTTGGGTTCATCAGATTAGAGTGGCTCGACAACATCTATTAACGGACTTCGACGGTTGAGTACTTAGGTTAATTCAGTGTTAGAACATATCAGCCTTCAACAAATAAGGGCTCAAACGAGCCCTTATCAATATTGAAAGACTTCACAAGTGATTAAAACTCGTGGTCAGCTGTGTCTGGGTTTAGGCTATCGATGCCGATGATGCCTGCTGCACGCTCAATAGCTGCAGTTTGAGAAACAAGCGCAACGATAGTTTTGTTCA
>NZ_JAHGAH010001373.1:0-496 GCF_030248475.1 Vibrio sp. D173a | reverse complement strand
TAAAGATAAGTCAGAGCTAGTGAAGCACGGTAACTCGTTCGCTTCGACTAACGTTTCTGGTACAGGTCCATTCATCGTTACTGAGCGTGAGCAGGGCGTAAAAGTTCAGTTCAAACGTTTTAACGATTACTGGGACACAGAGACAAAAGGTAACGTTGATAACCTAACGCTAGTACCAATCAAAGAAGACGCAACGCGTGTAGCAGCACTTCTTTCTGGTGACGTAGACATGATTCACCCAGTAGCACCAAACGATCACAAACGTGTTAAGAATGCGAAAGGCATCGACCTTGTGACGCTACCTGGTACTCGTATCATTACGTTCCAAATGAACCAAAACAGCAACGAAGCAGTGAAAGACGTTCGCGTTCGTCAGGCGGTTGTTCACGCAATCAACAACGAAGGTATCGTTAAGAAGATCATGAAAGGCTTCGCAACAGCTGCTGGTCAGCAAAGCCCAACAGGCTACGCTGGTCACAACGAGGAGCTAGTGCCA
>NZ_JAHGAH010001372.1:0-577 GCF_030248475.1 Vibrio sp. D173a | reverse complement strand
ATTTTAAGTGCATTTGCACTGTCTATTCTGTCTGGTTGTGCAACAGTTCCAACGGCTGATAAATCAGAATCGAATCAACTTAAACAGTTTGATGCGCCATCTGAGGGTAAATCTGGTGTCTACGTGTATCGTGACAATTCACACCTTGGCGGTGCTTTGAAGAAAGATGTTTATATCAATGGTGAGTGTATTGGCGAAACGGCTCCGGGCGTATTCTTCTACCAAGAAGTTGCCGGTGATAAAGAGCACACCATCAGTACAGAATCAGAATTTTCCGCTAACGACATTACTCTGTACACAGAAGAAGGGCGTAACTACTTTGTTCAGCAGTACATCAAAATGGGTGTATTTGTTGGTGGTGCGGCACTAGAGCCAGTTGATGAAGAGAAAGGCAAAGCAGAAGTCGCTAAAACAGACTTAGCAGTGAAAGGCATTTGTACCGCTTCAGCGGAGTAGTGTAGCGACAAATCAGTTTTTAGCACTGATGTTTATTGAAGTGGATCGATAGAGCAAGATGAGTAGCAATACTTAGCTTGCTTTTTTTATTTCTTGTAGATCTTATCCTTCCCGTTAACTA
>NZ_JAHGAH010001371.1:0-919 GCF_030248475.1 Vibrio sp. D173a | reverse complement strand
GATTTTGCTAGGCCTTGAATTTCAAAGTGGTGAGCAAGTTGCGCCTCACTTTCTAGGCGGAAGTGAAACCACTGCGCAATATCGGTGTGTTTATCTGCTGGAATGGTCAGTTGGATGTTTTGTGGTGAATCTGCGTTAACGACATTGATGTTGCCGCTTTCGAAATTACTGAAAATTTTCATTGTAGTTATTATCTCGTGGTTGAGTTGCACTAAGATTAGCACACTTCATTTCAACCAAACTACTCTGAACTGGCCTAACGACGCTGGCAGGATGTACAACCGCGACACGCTGAGCGCGTATGTTTGTCTAACTTACTCCGCTGAACCTTACAGTAGGCGTTTTTGAGTGCTCTTCGGCCTGAAAACCAATCATCAGGTTTGGTCAAAATCAGGTAGCCGTTAAAGCGTTTTACTAACTCTGTACGGTTCTCTTCTATAAATCGGCTATCAAAGCCAATCTCAAAATAATCAAGCGCCTGTTCAATACGGGTAAAACCAGCAATTTTTTGCAGAAGTTCAGTTTGACTCATCATCGTCTCATGGTTCAGAAATTGTCGATGACTTTAACTCAATTAACGGAATTTTAACTTGATATAACCCCTGAAAAGATGGCTTTTTAGGCGCGCAGTTAATTTGGATTTATTTGGGTTGTTTATAGGATTCGTATATACCTATTGATATTTATATTGGGTGCGCATTCAGAGGTTATGAAATCTTGAATCTAGCTCCCACTGTACGCCATATTTATTATGAATAATGACAATTTATGACTCAAATCAATAAGGGGTAGCCCTAAAGTATTAGTCTGATCGCAATTGCAACTAATTGTTAAAGATGATTACTAAATATGTCTATTAAAAAACGTTACATCGCTGTTATCGCCGCTGTAGGTATAGGAATCGGCTGGTTGACGTTAG
>NZ_JAHGAH010001370.1:0-618 GCF_030248475.1 Vibrio sp. D173a | reverse complement strand
TGGCTGTTGCGATAAAGAACAAAACAATGGCGTTCTGCCCTTTTGCGACTCGTTGAGTGTAATTGCAGTAAACCGCCCAAATAATCGCACCAAAGAAGGCCATAGAATAGGTGATCTGGTTGGTCGATACATTCGCTGCAATTTGAGGGATAGATAAGCCTTCATCACCACTAATGCTCCACGCCACACCGAAGAATGCTAATACGATGCTTGGGTAAACCAAAAGGCTGGTTTTCTTTTTACTCAACAGCACCGCAAACAGAACCGTCAGCGCTGGCCATAAGTAATTAATCACGGCCATTTCGATTGCTTGATGTCGACTGTTCGCCATACCTAACGCGAGCGCAAGAAAGATCTCGTAGCAGACAAACAGTGAACCCCCGATCAATAGATACGATTTAGAGAACCGCGACAGTTTGGGAAAGCCCATCACCAATACCAGCAATATAGAGCTCACAGTATACAAACTCGCAGCACCGCCGATTGGCCCCAGTTGCTCTGCCACACTGCGAGAGAGTGCAATCAAACAGCTCCATAAAAGAATAGCTAGTAAGCCATAACAGCTATAACGATGAGTCTTTAACACTTGTCTACCTTTCCACAACGCCGATAACAGCC
>NZ_JAHGAH010000137.1:0-9786 GCF_030248475.1 Vibrio sp. D173a | reverse complement strand
TGAGAACGGTGATAGCCGTAATGTTAAAACCATTGCCGCCAGTATGAAGCGGCAGGATTTAACACCGAAAGCGGCACGTAAGTTTAAGTGTACTACGGATAGCAAACATAAAATGCCAGTTGCTCCGAACCTGTTGGCACAGGATTTTAACGCGGAGGCTCCGAATCAAAAGTGGGCGGGAGACATCACCTACGTTGCCACAAGCGAAGGCTGGCTGTACTTGGCGGTAATTATTGATCTTTACTCAAGACAAGTAGTCGGCTGGTCTATGGATACCAGAATGACTGCTACGCTGGTCTGTGATGCGTTATCAATGGCCTTGTTCCGTCGCGGATTCCCTGAGCAAGTAATCGTTCACAGTGATCGAGGTAGCCAGTATTGCTCAAAAGACTATCGAGACCTCATAACCGCTTATAATCTAAAGCAAAGTATGAGTAGAAAAGGAAACTGCTGGGACAACGCTTGTGTGGAGAGCTTCTTCCATTCAATGAAAGTTGAAGCGCTCCAATATGAGCCGATCATGATGCGAGACGAGATGCGCCAAGCGATTTTCGAATACATAGAGGTTGATTATAATCGGACGAGAAGGCACAGTGCTCTTGGATATCTAAGCCCAGTTAACTTTGAACAACAAAATGTCGTTTAATGAAGTGTCCAGTCTGGCTGGAGCAGATCAATATCAATACCGACAACTTTAATAGACATACTTGTTACTCCTGCTCTTAATGGTTGTACTATTAGTTTGGTACAACGACGCTAGAAGGGAGGTGCGTCCATCACATCAAAGCCTCTTCTAGGCTAAAGCTAGACTAAGTTCACAAAACTAACAACCAAGTCAAACTCAAAGCGATGCATTTTATCTAATGTTTATTCTACTTCGACTATAAAAACTGTTATTTATACAACAAAAAAGAGTTTACCTAGACACTATTAGTCGTGTTATTGGCTTTATATCAAAAGTATTAAAAATCATAAGTTTCAATTAAAATTAGAACTCAACTTATTGACGTAAAATTCTATGGATTTAGATACAATACTTTATTGGCTAAGTGAAATTATGGGGTATTTTCAGCGCGTGTTGACTGGAGAAGTTCCTATTCCCGCAATGCCTGCTGTTGGAGGAAGCCTTCTCTTAGTAATGGCTTCACTGAATAGAAAGCACTATCAGCCCATAATGGATTGGGTTACTCGTTCAGAAAACCATGCTTATTCTGCGCCGTACGATGATCCGTTGCCACCAATCATGTCAGTAAATGACGATATACTGACCATCAAAGATGCCTCTTCGCATAAGTTGAGAGTGTTTTTATTATTACCTATTTTAGTTCTCGTTTGGACTTTTGCCCTATGGCGTATCGTCGATTTTGGACCAAGCAATTATCTTATTAGGGATGCTAACGCTACTTTAGAGGAGTTAGAACAAGGTATAACGCCCGATAAAAGCCGATATCTCAGCATAATTTCACGTACTTCCATCAACCCGAGAATATTGACATACGAAGGCTATGTATTTAGCAGGAAGCGTAGAGGCGAGGATATTGAGGCTCTGCTAAAAAATGACCAGCGGAGTATAGACTTTTATCGGGTGTTGATATCTGACAATGGAACAAGTTCACCAATTCGATATATAAAAGCAATAAATTCACATGGCACAGAGTCAGAAAAAGAGTGGTTAAAAGAAACAATGAGATTTAATGCCGCTTATTTCTTATTCGCCATCATTATTTCTGCCGCTATTCTTTCCATTCCTCGCAGAGCTTATCTGCACTTTGATCGAAAAAAAGGGATTGTTTACACATGGCATTTAGGCAAAATTTCTGCATGCTCATTTCAGAGTCTAGGCTACCGATATATCAACTTCCATGGCGGTTTTTTTTGCCTGTTGGGCGAAAAATCTTGGCCTCCCGGTTCCTTTAAGCCTCGCGCTTTTGGTCTCGAAGCTACCTCAACGAGACATGTAAACAGTGAACAAGGAAACCAAAATTTCTTACTAGCCCAGATAGTTGACTTCATGAAGTATGGTAAACAAGCAATAATTACGGGTGAGACATTTGAACGGGAAGCTCCTAAAACTTACCTCTTTATTTCTAAGAAACCAAAGCACTTCGAGCAAAGATTAGAAAGAATACTGAGTAAAGAACATGAGCTGCCCGCGATCTACAAGGCAAAAAAACTATAGAGAATACTTATAAATAATCAATACATTCTAGGGTTCTGTCGCAAACTTAGAGTCCTTCAGTTAAGATTCACTTAATTTCCACTCATGATACTGATTCTTAATGTTTAAAGGTTGCCACTTTCCCTCTGAAGTTATTCTCGAAACAATTCGCTACTACCTCGCTTACAAGCTGAGTTATCGAGAAATTGAAGAGTTCCAGAGTGAGCGTGGGGTGAATGTGGATCACGCAACCATTAACCGCTGGGTCATCAAATTTTCACCTGTTTTGGAACATAAAGCGAGATCAAAGAAAAAGCCAGTATCTACTTCGTGGCGCATGGATGAGACCTATGTCAAAGTGAAAGGAGATTGGCTTTACTATTATAGAGCAGTCGATAAGTTCGGAAATGTCATTGATTATTATCTTAGTTCCAATCGCGATGAAGCTGCTGCTAAAGCCTTTCTTAATAAGACGATAGCTCAACATGGCCTCCCCGAGAAAGTGGTCATTGATGGTAGTAAAAGCAACTATGCGGCTATCGATGCAATGAATATCCAACTCTGGTTAACGGGTATCTTCATGCTGTCACTGATTGAGATATTGGATATCGAATATCTCAACAATATCGTGGAGCAAAGTCATCGTTGGGTAAAGCAAAAAACTCGGCAAGCACTTGGTTGGAAGTCGTTAGAGGGTGCAACCGCCAGCCTTCATGGTCGAGAGCTGTGGACGATGTTGAAGCGTGGTCAGATAGAGATAGTTGGATAAACCGCCTATGAGCAACTTTATGCACTCGCATGATAACTGCGTCTAGATAATGGCTCTGCCACGTCTTTATCATAATTTGCGACAGAACCTCTAATTTTGGTCTTGTCGGCAAGTTACGTTTAGTGGTCGCTGTTTTCTGGACGTTTGCTGAACCTTAGTATCAAGATTGACGACAAAAATATTCGCAAAGAACAAGGTTAATATGGACTATTTTTTATCTAGTGTTTTTATATTTTTCTTAATCTTATTTATTTCCTTTTTATGGTTTGACGCTTTAGTGGAGGATGAGAGAATACGGCTAATGGATAAATATAATAATAAAGAATTAGTTGACAAGTTAATGATGCATAGGATTTGGCAAGGTCAGACTGAAGAACAATTATTGGATTCAATTGGTCAACCTTCTTATACTTACCATGTTAACGTTAAACGTAAGATTTTGAGATATGAGTACACTCCAAGTTCGGTTACGACGCGGTTTCAGAGCTTTAACGTGACGATTGTAGATGGAACGGTCGTTGCAACGGATAGAAAACAACCCCCATATAACAAGGCGATTAGTTGAGTAGCGTAGTTACCCCCTTAACAGAGCGTTATGTCTCCTTTCAAATTAGAATTAATCGAGGTGTTAAATGTCTAAACATCAAGGCATTATTGAGTTTTTGGCAATATCAGGTATTTTGCCTTTAGCAGTTATTTTGTTATGTTTCATCGGGGGAATGTTTTTCCTTATATTATGTATTTTTATCGTGTTACGGAACAAAAAAAACAGGTGCAGGAAAGAGAATGCTACAAATGTAAAAGTGGTATAACGAAAGGGAAGCCCGTTTGCTCCGTTTGTGGGCGTTGGAATATTTAAAAAAGTACCGATATAATAAGCATTTAAGGTGTCAACATCTGGCATCAGAAAGGCTTACACCATAGCAAGCCTTCTATCTTAGCAACAGCTCATTTAACATCGCATCCATAATATACCTCGATTATGTGCGACCCCTGTTAAAATATTTCCATGAAGGTGAATTACCGACCAAATTATGGACACAAATGAGTTTCGGAAATTTGAACATTAGCAAAAAATGAATAACTTGAGGTATGGGAAAGTGAAAAAGCCCACTTCCAGAGGTTGAGAAAGTGGGCGAAAGAACACAACACAATAAAGCAGAGTTTGCAGAGATAATATTGTTAAGCATGCGGATGCATACTCCAACGAGTTGTTTATGACCAATAACTCATATTTTGACACTTTCTAGCTTGAAAGTACCATGGATAAAAGTTCAACCTGAGAAGCTTTGGAAAATTATCATTACCCCCATGACCGACCTTCACCAGCTAACTAAAAGTTGGATAATGGCTTGCCAGCGATTTTACTAAATTAGTAATTAAATAGTGATACAATAATCTTTTATATGAAGGGGAGATATAAATGGAACTCATTTTTTTACCATTTTTAATAGTTTTTTTGTTCTGGAAACAAATAGAAATGGAAATAGATAATATATTGATTAGCGTAACATTTTTATTGTACGCTATAGGCTTATTTCTTTTTGTGGACCTTCCGACAAATGCCAGAATTGGTAGCTTGTTCATAGGGCTACCATCTACCTCTTATCTAGCGTTTATATTTCCTTCTCTAATACCATGCGAAGAAAAGGTGGTTAAAACCACCTCTTGTATTATGCTTCTTGTTACTTCACTTCTTTTGTTCTACTTTCAACTTTTCGTATATGAGCAATAAATCAGTCTCTAGATTGTAGTTTTGAAGGCGTTTATCGAGTTCTTTTATAAAAACCAATTCTTCCTCTGTGAGCTTCGCCGAATCCATTTCGTTATAAACAGAGAGCGTTGTTTTTAAGTCAGATTCATTCATGTTTCCAATGTGGTTCAGCTCTTCTAACTTTGAACAAGATTCTATTCTCAAGCTACCTAACGCCGGCAACACCGGAAAATTAAAGTGGAGGTGAAGCCGGAGCTTTTATTTTTCCGGTGCTTGCCCTTGTTAAGCGCAGTGGCTTTAAGCGGCAATACAAAATTGCGCCTAATGCTCCCAAAAAATGGCCAATGTGATCAATTTTCATATCTAACGTTTTATTAGAACCACCTTTGAACTCTGAATCTAGGGCAAGCACTATTGCCAAAACCAGGAACAGTGAAATCGCTAAAAGCCACTCCTTGGTGGTTAATTCCTCTTCATCTGTAAAATAAGCAGCTGCCAGTCCGAAAACACCACCCGATATCCCGCAGACTAGAATATTTTCCGAATAGAATAGTATAGATGGTATAGATGCCAAGCCGCTCACAAGAAGTACTGCCAAATACCTCTTGGCTCCAACCCTGCGTTCATAAGCAGATGCTAGACCTAAGCCAATAACATTTGCAGTGAGATGAATCAGGTTACCATGGATAAATAAGTGCGATACTGACTGTAACGGCCACTTTAAAAACTGATCAATGTCATTACTCAGTGCGAACGTTCGATACAGGCTCTCATCTACGGAAATGAAACCAAAGTTTGTTGTCAGAAGAAATATAAAAAGAATTACAACCCCTGAACATATAGAAGCCCAAACAAATTTAAAGTTTTCACCATAGGTAATTGGAACAGCCTTCAAACTACTCGGAGCAGGCTTTATGAAAATCAATAAGCCGACATAAGTCACAACTGCGAAAAGAAATATAATCATTGGACTAAAGGTATATTGCTCTCAATATGTTCTTGAACTTCCGGCAACAATTTTGCGACCTTTTCTACTCCCTTTAATTGTGCTTTTACTTTAATCTTTCGGTTGTTTTTGAATGTGAATTTCATAGGCCTTTGTAATAGCCCTTTTCCTATTTTTACGCTTTCAATGTCACCAAAGTCAAAAAAATCATGCTCCTTAAACTTACCTAACAAGCTCAATTTATGGAAAGATACACCTTTCTCAGTAACAGCTAAGAAGTATGTTCTCATGCTTAGAATGAAAAAAGGGCCAACTAGTAAGAATAGCCAAATATTTGGTGGGCTTACAGCCTGAAAAAAACCTATTAGCGAGTCCCCGTCATTCAGATTCTCTTCAATGTGTTTTTTAGCCTGTTCTTTGTTCATCATTACTCCTAGTTATGTTTATGTGATCTCTGGTAAGCGCTTAACGCCGCCTTAAGCGGTGAGTAATTGTTGGCTA
Source organism: Vibrio sp. D173a (assembly GCF_030248475.1). Taxonomy (NCBI): domain Bacteria; kingdom Pseudomonadati; phylum Pseudomonadota; class Gammaproteobacteria; order Vibrionales; family Vibrionaceae; genus Vibrio; species Vibrio sp. D173a. Next base: position 3,698 of record NZ_JAHGAH010000137.1, on the reverse strand, counting down.
TAATGTGAAGCGAAGCGGAATCGAGCCAACTGTTACGAATCCGACTTTAAGGCCTTGTTATGTGCCGATTAAACCCATAGACATTATTTTCGATAATACTCGTTATATACTGATTGCAGCTAACGCTTTCTATACTGCGATTGTCCGTATTCCATGGCGAAATAATGCCTTCTTTCTTTTTTAACCTTCAACGATAAATCAATAAGATAGCAACCATTAAAAGGGTTGGGTCACACAGCACCGTTTAGTTTTGACAATTGCTAGTTTCAGATAACTTTTAGTAGGGGAAAGGCATATCTCTAGATTCTGTAAAGCACTTGAGATAAGTTGTAAACTGTTAATTTCCATTAATTTTTACACCAATATCAAACGCCGCTGCCCAATGAGAAGACACCGTAGCTGGGAGAGTCACGCTGGTGAGCTGGTTGTTATAAAACGCATCCCTTCCAATGGTGGTCACAGAGTCTGGTATAACCACACTGGTGAGCTTGTTGTTCATAAACGCAGAATTTTGAATGGTGGTCACCGAATCTGGTATAACCACGCTGGCGAGCTGGTTGTTAAGAAACGCCCCATATCCAATGATGGTCACAGAGTCTGGTATAACCACACTGGTGAGCTGATTGCCATTAAACGCATCACTTCCAATGGTGGTCACCAAATCTGGTATAACCACATCAGTGAGCTGATTGCCTTTAAACGCCCTAGTTTCAATGGTGGTCACCGAATCTGGTATAACCACATCAGTGAGCCTGTTATTAGCAAACGCCCGCTTCCCTATCGAGGTCAATGTATCAGGGAGAATTACGCTGGTGAGCATATTATCAGCGAACACACTGTCACCAAGGGAGGTCACCGAGTCAGGGATTGTCACTCTGGTGAGCTGATTCTCTCCAAACGCATACTCTCCAATTGTGGTCACCGAATTTGGGATGGTTACGCTGGTGAGATTGTTTAAATAAAACGCAGTCTTTCCAATTGTGGTCACCGAGTTTGGGATGGTTACGCCGGAGAGCTGGTTTTTAAGAAACGCACGCTTTCCAATTGTGGTCACCGAAGTTGGGATGGTTACGCTAGTGAGATTGTTAAAAGAAAACGCATTATTTCGAATGGTGGTCACCGAGTCAGGAATAACAATCTCCTTTCTTACTCCACCATAGGAAATTATGATCTTTTTGTTTTCAGTGCCATCATCATTACGAGCAAAAATAAAACCATCTGATGGGACATTGTTAACTATTGATATTGCATTTTTATTAAATGCCACCCCAATCGAGGTCACTGATTCAGGAATAGTAACGCTGGTGAGCTGGTTGTCATAAAATGCCATGTCCTCAATAGTGGTCACCGAATCTGGGATGGTCACGCTGGTTAGCTGGTTTCCAGAAAACGCCTGCTTCCCAATCGAGGTCACTGAATCTGAGATGGTCACGCTGGTGAGATTATTTTCAGCGAACGCCCGCTCCCCAATGGAGATCACCGAATCAGGAATAGTAACGCTGGTGAGCTGACTTTCAGCAAACATCCAACTATCAATAGTAATCACCGAATCTGGTATAGCAATCTCTTTTCTTGCTCCACCATAGGAAATCATGATCTTTTTGTTTTCAGTGCCATCATCATTACGAGCAAAAATAAAACCATCTGATGGGACATTGTTAACTATTGATATTGCATTTTTATTAAATGCCCACTTCCCAATCGAGGTCACTGAATCAGGAATAGTAACGCTGGTGAGATTATTTTCAGCGAACGCCCGCTCCCCAATGGAGGTAACCGAATCTGGTATAACCACATTAGTAAGTTTATTGTTTTCAAACGCCTGTCTTCCAATTATAGTAACCGATTTTGGGATGACCACGCTGGTGAGCTGCTTGTCATAAAATGTCCCCCCATTAATAAGTTCGACCGAATCTGGGATGACGACATCTGTGTCGTTACCGTTGTAGCCAATAAGTATTGACTTGTCATCTGAACCATCACGATTTTTGGCATATTGCAACCCTTCCGTTGCTCGTTCACAGCCAGTAAGAAAGGCTAAACAGAGTAAAGTGCCAAGAATTTGAGCTGTTGCTTTCATGAGCCTTGTTCTTGATAATGTCATGGCTGTTCCCGTATTTTATTAAGACCGTCAAATACCCTCTACCAACGCATAAAAGCGTTCACAGGTAGTCAGCTTTATTTTGAGATAAACGTAAGGTAGCAATACTTTCCGCAGTTAGTCCACTTCCAACAAGTTGTTTAGCTAGTTTCGCTACTAAAACGGACGCTTTGACAAGCAAAACATACATATAAAAGGCCCAAATCGTGAAAGTTTCATTCTACTAAATGACTTTTTGTAGGGTAAACGCAGGCTCTTTAACTTTATAGGGTATTTAACCTAACGAATTTTGGGGCATAAATGAGGTCAGATCGGGTCTACATTGTTTAGGAAACATAGGTCAAATTATCAGCCATGAAGTACGAAGAGAAGAAGGCTTTGTTTAGAAATGGAAATATTCCATAGCTTTGATACTCTACATCCATCTGTTGTTGGTTGGTAAATTAGAGCTATGAATAAAATAATAATTTCGACTTTAGGGTTAGTGTTGCTGAGTGGTTGTGCTGTTAGACCAAGTTTCTATGCAAACGTAGATGCAATCGCTGCTCCTGAAAGTTTAAACAAAAAGAGTTACATATTGCTACCCGGAAATGAAGGAGTTAGTCAAGATGATCTACTATATATGGAATATTCGAACTATCTTGTAAGGGCTTTAAGTGAATCAGGCTTCGAAAAAGCAAGTGATTTTCCATCTGCTGACATAACGATATTTATGGCATATGGCATTGGAGACCCTAGAAGAGAGCAATATACATACTCTGTTCCAACTTGGGGACAAACGGGGGTAAGCTCTGCAAATACTTTTGGTACTGTGAATACCTACGGCAATACTTCGACATATTCTGCTACGACTACCTTAACACCTACATACGGTGTCACTGGATCAACTACACATATAGGTAACAAAACAACTTATGATCGCTTTTTAAATATTGTTGCTTATGATGTTGATGTTTATAAGAAAACTGAAAAGATGAAACAAGTATGGACTACAACAGTAACCTCTTCGGGTTCATCTGGTGATTTGCGAAGAGTTATGCCTTTCTTAGTATCGGCAGCTAATCCATATTTTGGGAAAAACACAGGGCAACAAGTACCTGTGACCCTCAATGAAAATGATAAAGTTGTATCAAATATCAAGGGGATAGCTGGCACCAACTAAAATAAAAAGGCTTGGAGTCGAACGGCTTCAATCCTTTCCTTTATCTTTGGTGAGGTAATCAAGACAATGGAGTCAAGTCTTGCTTTTTGCCATCCATTACTTTTGTATCTCAGACCAACAAATTACACGAAATAGAAATTCGCTCCCTAGCTCGTTTTGGGGCATTTTGGTGTTACGCGCTCCGTCAGAACGCTAAAGCCTTTCAATATAGCAGTTCCGATTGAGTATACCTCACACAAACCAATTCAGATATGCAACCAAACCCCTAAGCAAACCTCTCGATGAATCAGCATTGGCTACCTATCAAAACATTGGGTTCGATAGGCAATGCCTATATAGCTCGTTAAGATTATTTTTTAGACAAAGCAGCCCTCACTAAATTAGTACTCTCTTTACAACTGAAAACTCCTATCAATTTGTATACTTTTTGATAGA
>NZ_JAHGAH010001369.1:0-563 GCF_030248475.1 Vibrio sp. D173a | reverse complement strand
ACATCAGCGCAATAACGACTTTCTTCATTTTACTCTCTCTATAATTTGACCATTCATAGTATGCCGGCCTGAAATACGGAAATGACTCAAAGGCGCATTGCATGAATACAGAATGCAAACCACTTAAATCATTGATAAAAAAGCACTATGGCGAAAGTTACATTATTTGAAGTTATAAAATCGAGTGATTATCAATAAACATTACAAATATGAGACATGGCGAGTATAGGAACAATGCTTGATTGAGGGTGATAGATAGGATTGAGAGAGGTAGGTGGTAACAAAAAGGGATAGGTGGCAACAAAAAGGGATAGCACTAGACTGTACTACCCCTTCTAACTCTTTAAACTAAAGCATTTTTTAAACTATAGCATTTCTTTAAACTAAAGCATCTCTTTAGCGATTAGGTGCAGTAGGAAGGTTTCTCGCTCAATGCTCATCCCCTTCTTTTCACTTTCTGCGATCGTCTTTTCGTTGTGAGCAATGGCATCATGGATATTAATCCACACAGGCTTCATGCCGTTTTTAACTTCGTAATCTTCATAGGCCGTTGCGCCAAGCTC
>NZ_JAHGAH010001368.1:0-721 GCF_030248475.1 Vibrio sp. D173a | reverse complement strand
TTATGGGGACCCTGCTGGCCATCTGGTTTGCAGTGTCTTACGGCGCAGGCATCCTATTTGTCGATGCGCTTAACACCGTACAACTAGGCGGTTTCAAGCTAGGGTTTTGGTTCGCTCAACAAGGGTCGATCTACACCTTTGTCGCCTTAATCTTTGTTTACGTAGTGCGTATGAATGCGCTCGACAAGAAATACAACGTACAGGAAGACTAGAGGTTTAGAACATGGATATTCAAACTTGGACGTTTATTCTCGTCGGCATCACTTTTGCACTCTACATCGGTATTGCTATCTGGGCTCGTGCTGGCTCAACCAGTGAGTTCTACGTTGCAGGCGGTGGTGTACACCCAGTCGCAAACGGCATGGCAACAGCCGCGGACTGGATGTCAGCAGCATCATTCATCTCAATGGCAGGTATCATCTCATTCGTTGGTTACGACGGTGCGGTATATCTAATGGGTTGGACAGGTGGTTATGTACTACTTGCACTCTGTTTAGCACCTTACCTACGTAAGTTCGGTCAGTTTACGGTTCCTGATTTCATCGGTGAGCGTTACTACTCGAAAACAGCGCGTATGGTAGCGGTATTCTGTGCGATCTTCGTATCATTCACGTACGTTGCAGGCCAGATGCGTGGTGTAGGCGTTGTATTCTCACGTTTCCTAGAGGTTGATATCAACCTAGGTATCATCATCGGTATGGGTATTGTGTTCTTCTACGCA
>NZ_JAHGAH010001367.1:0-787 GCF_030248475.1 Vibrio sp. D173a | reverse complement strand
TTGGCAGGTTTTATGGAAGCTTACCCGGGGCTTAAGGTTGACTTGAGACTGTCTGACACAGTGGTCGATATGGTCGAGGGTGGCTTTGATATTGCGATTCGTATCTCTGAGCTCAAAGACTCTTCTTTGATTGCTCGAAAGCTTGCGCCGGATGATCGTATTATCTGTGCCTCTCCTGATTACTTAATCAAATATGGTAAGCCAGTCACTCCTCAAGACTTAAACGATCATCAGTGTAACAGTTTGATCGGGCTTGAGAACTGGACGTTTCAGACTGAGACAGGGCCTGTCACAGTAAAAGCGAGTGGTCCATTTCGTACTGATAATGGTGAGGCTTTGAGAGATGCTGCTATTGGCGGAATTGGTCTAGCCATTGCCTCAACATGGTGTGTTTACGATAAGCTAAAAAGTGGTGAGCTTGTTCGCGTGCTAGACGACTACCCGCTCACATCTGAGCCATCTATTTGGGCTGTCTATCCTAGTTCGCGTCTATTGGCGCCGAAAGTACGTGCATTCATTGATTATTTCTCTGAGCACTATGGAACGCCACCATACTGGGACAATTGAGTTTAGAGCAGTAAAAGTCCCGCATCATAGCGGGCTTTGTAGTATCTGTAGGTGATTAATTGATGACTGGATTAAGCAAGCTTTTCAGCAAGAGTGCGTTCAATCGACTCAATAACCAATTGTGACTTGTTACCACGAGTTGCATCTGGATGTGGGTTTGCAAACACACCATTGTCGTTGTCAAAATACTTACCGTGAGCGTTGGCAAACTCGTCTGACA
>NZ_JAHGAH010001366.1:0-706 GCF_030248475.1 Vibrio sp. D173a | reverse complement strand
ATGAGCTGCGAACAGCGCTGCACGGTATGGTTGGTATTGCAGAAGCGCTTATCTCGGGAGCAAATGGCCCGATCCCAGCCAACCAAAAGTACCAGTTGGATATCATCATCAACAGCGGCCAACGACTAGCGACACTGGTTGACGATCTGCTGGATTACCACAAGATGCGTTATGGCAGCCTAGACATTAAAAAGTCAGCGGTTGACCTATCCGCTGCGACCAGCTTGGTGCTTGAGCTGTCGCATCACCTACTTGGCAACAAACCGATCCGCATCATCAACCAAGTCCCAGCGGATTTAGGTCTTGTTTCATCAGACCCGCAGCGCCTAGAACAGGTGATGTATAACTTAGTAGGCAATGCCATTAAATATACCACTGAGGGTAAGATCGTTATTTCCGCTAGTGTGATTGACGATAATATCCGCGTTCAAGTGGTCGATACTGGCCAAGGGATCCCTGCTGAACACCTAGAGCATATCTTTGAGCCATTGATTCAAGCGGGTCAAGATGCGAGCTCTTACCGACAAGGTGCGGGGCTTGGTCTGTCGATCAGTCGTCAATTGATTGAACTGATGGGAGGCTCACTCTACGTCAGCAGTCAGCCTATGGTCGGCACAACATTCAGCTTCACTCTGCCACTCGCAACACCGGAAGAACTTGAACACTACAACGAGTCGAGCAGTTACTCACACTTCCAAGCTCCAGA
>NZ_JAHGAH010001365.1:0-876 GCF_030248475.1 Vibrio sp. D173a | reverse complement strand
TCTCGCCAATCACATTCAATTTAGTCTTAATGAAATCACTGTGGTCAACGTAAAGCAGCTCTGCGGTTTTACGGATCACGGCATCTTCCATTGGGTCTATCTCACCATCAGCGTGCGCCACTTCCCACATCGCTTGAATTAGGTCAATACGAACAGGTTGAGAGAGCTCGCGTAGTTGCGAGGTAAAGTCGTAGAGAGAAACGGATTGATCTACTTGCGGTTGTGCCTTCTCAAGCAGCTCCGCGGCTTCTTCTTCCGTTAGATCGAGTAGGCGCTGAATCAGCTTCAACTTTGCCGCTTGCTCGGTCTCATCAATTTGATGGTCCGCCCCAGCCACTTCACACAGCAAGCTTGCTATCGCGATATTGGGTGATGCTTTCGGGGTTTTACTAAGGTCTTGGCCTTCAATCAGTTGTTTGAAGATCGAAGTGAGGGAATTAAACATAACAAGCTCCAATAGTACGACGGCGAATAAACATCGAGTACTTACCGAATTGATAAAAAAGAGATATAGGTAAGCCCCTTATTATTAAATATTGGGCTTACCTTAGCTGATCGCAAGTGGATTTACACTATGTTGACAAAATTGTCGTTTGTAGGAAAAGCCATTCAGTACTAATCAGGTGACTTTGCCATCACCACTTAAGGTCGTGATAGAGATGGGTTTACCCGAATCATCAAGCTTAAGTTCACCAATTGCGCTACGGTTTGAAAGTCGGTAAAAGCTCTGATTGTCAGGGCTTCGCTTCTCGATTCTCAGACGCTTACGTTTGGTGAAGTAGTTCAGTATTGAACGTGGGCTGTAGAGTAGGCGATCACACACATCGCAGAACTTGAGTAGTGGCGCTGGGAATTCATTCTTAATTCCGCCACAGG
>NZ_JAHGAH010001364.1:0-576 GCF_030248475.1 Vibrio sp. D173a | reverse complement strand
TAAAGTCACAATCCACACACTCCACCAGCTCAATATTGTTCTCAACCCACCAGCGAAGCGTGTCTTGGCTGCTGCAACTTGGGCAGCTTGCGCCGGCAATAAAGCGTTTCTTCTGTTTCACGTTATCTATCCTTTACAACTTGGATGCATGCCATTTGGTGATGGCTGTTATCTTATAATTTTACAAGCAATGAGTTACTGCCAGTAGTTTCGAGACTGATGGTCGTTTTCCATCTCATGCCCGAAGATTTCTTCCAACTCTTTGCGAGCCTCTTTGGCTCTTTGCGCTAATTCGGTGTCTTCATTGTGCTGAGGGAGAAGGTCTTTCAGCATGGCATTATCGAGTTTACGGAAGTGCGCCTCGGCACGCTTCGCTTTATACGGATGCATGCCGAGCTCAGTCAAAGCTTGCCTGCCTAAGTCTAACGCCCCTAGGAAAGTTTCACGAGAGTAGTTGGTCACACCGTGGTTCAATAGTTGGTAAGCTTCAACACGACTTCGAGCGCGCGCCAAGATTTTTAGGCGTGGGAAGTGCTGACGACACAGGTCGACCGTTTTCATGATCTCATCTGGTGA
>NZ_JAHGAH010001363.1:0-809 GCF_030248475.1 Vibrio sp. D173a | reverse complement strand
TCGCCTCTTTGTCGTCGGTCGTCGCCTTGGTGTTATAACGCGACCACTCAACACCATTTGAATAGTTTGATTGTATTGTCGGCAGCTGCAAAATATCCGTTTTACTGATGTCTAGATAGCTGCGCCTAAAAATGGTGTGGTTGCTTGACGCGTACAAATACTCTTTTTCTTTGTATAGGTCGAGATAGGTCAATCCGGCGTCAGGCGTTGTCCTCTGCATAACAGCAATGTCGACTTCATCATGACTGAGCTTCTCTTTCGCTGCATGGCTGCTTCCCATCGTGAGGTACAGATTAATGTTAGGAAACTTTTGGCTGACCTTTTGTAAGGTGTGGGTGACCAGCATCTCTTGGTGATTAATAAAGTTGTCGTCGATGTAGATACGTAGCTCGCCACGGGTGGTCTCATCGATGGAGTTGATCACATTAGTGAAGTTATCAATCCCTTCATGTAAGGCCAAGTAGGCACGATAAATTACCTCCCCTTCCGGTGTTAGCTTGAAGCCGCTTCTCCCCCTTTGGCACAGGGAAAATCCAAATCGAGTTTCTAGATCTGACAGGGCGATGCTGATGGTTGCTTTGTTTTTGCCTAGTACGTCTTGGGCTGGGGTGACGCCATTATTCTCAACCACCACTTTAAAGATGTTCAGCAGGCGTAAATCAGAGTGGGAAAATTGATTAATTGTTTTCTTAGCCATTGCTATCTCTAGTTAGTTTGAAATAAGCAAACTTACGTTTTGGTAAATGCAATTTAATGCGAGCAACGCGCTATGTAAAGTAAATGTTATCACTTTGTTTAATTGCTGTTTT
>NZ_JAHGAH010001362.1:0-639 GCF_030248475.1 Vibrio sp. D173a | reverse complement strand
GCTCTGGTACGGGGAACTTGAGTGGGCTTCCCGATCCTGGAGGTGTATCAAGCACCAACTATGATCCACGACAGTTGCGTGCACAAGCAACCTTTTCCAATAGTACTGTTACGGGTTCAACCATCGTTTTTGCACTTCACTATGAGAAAGACGCAACGCGTTTGATGTCAGTCGATAATCTCGATGAAATTGAAGTATTAGTCGATGGTGCACCGGTTGTTTTGACTAATATGTACGGATTTCTCTACTCGTACGATATGCCAGCTAATGCTTCAAGCTATGAGGTTAGCTGGAAGCGTGATGGTGATGTGATCGCATCGACGAGCTTTGATGGCGAACCAGCTCAAATCCCACTCACTACTAATTATGATGGGAGTGGCGTACAGTACACTTGGATAGAAGAAGCCAATACTACTTATCGTTTTGTTATCCCAGGCCTAACGTGCACGGATCGCTTTGGTAACAATGAGTACTTCTCACATTGGGAAAACGACGATTTGTCTAAGAACGTGGTTACTGGAGGCTCCTACTATGTCCCTCTTAGTCTCTTTAATAACTTTACGGAAGATCAGCTAAGAGCCACCTCTCAAACCTGTTTTGTTAGCTTAGATGTGACTGGTGAACATCATGATATTAATA
>NZ_JAHGAH010001361.1:0-637 GCF_030248475.1 Vibrio sp. D173a | reverse complement strand
GCCGCCTGAGCTACCAGAAGAGCTACAACCAGCAGCAAGAGACACCATTAAAGCAACAGCGGTTAGTTTTAGTACGTTTTTCATGAGAACCTCGTAAAGTATTGATACTTGAGTATTTTGTTTTGGGATTTACCCCAGTAATTAAAATGAAACGCCCAATCCATAAGTGATTGACCAGTCAGAGCTCTTCGATTTGTCTGCACCGACAGTAATGCTCACGTTGTCGAGCATGTAAGTCAGGTCTAGTCCGTAGAGCGCTTCATATTGTGTGTCGTCGGCTTCTTCCCCTTTGAATTCGTAGCTGTTCTTGATCTGACGAACACCTAAAGCGGGGGTGATGTACACCTTGTCAGTCGCTGCAACAGGGAGCGTTAGGGATAAATCTCTTTCCGTGTACCTTGATGAGTAGTCTTGAACGCTACTCTCATGGTCATAACGGTAGATGGCGGCTTCTGCGCCAATCCCCACGCCCCCTTGCTTGTAGCGGGTAAAGCCGAAATACATGTCTTTTGAATTTCCTTCAAACGAACCACCAAAAGAGACACTATCAATGTGCTGTGGTATCCACTCTTCTGCTGCAACTGAATGGGGCAAAAGGCTGCCTAGCGCGATGGCAGAACAGGCGATGACTTTGATA
>NZ_JAHGAH010001360.1:0-633 GCF_030248475.1 Vibrio sp. D173a | reverse complement strand
GACCTCATCACCTCGTTACAGCGCGGCGCTAAAGACGCTCTGGAGTCGATTAAGGAGAGTCATGGCACGGTATCTCAAGCATCTACGCAGGCTCAACAAGCGTCTCAGAACTTGCATGTGATTAACCAACACATTCAAGATTTGAACCAAGCCAACAGCCAGATTGCAACTTCGGTCGATGAACAAGACAGCCTTACCCGTTCTCTGGGTGACAATGCTCAAGGTGCCAATACCATTGCGAAAAGCAACCAAGAGTCTGTGGCTAAGATCTCGGAGGCGGCAAGTGACTTGACTGAGGTAGCACACCACCTTAAGAGCCAAGTTGACCGTTTTAAAAGCGCCTAGCGGATGTCGTAATCACGGCCAGTTGAGTCTATACCAATAAAAATAACCCCGAGTTGATAAGACTCGGGGTTATTGTTTTTGGCTTCAGGGCTATTCTAAGCTGTTAGTCAAACTGTAAGCTAAGCCGTCAGCTTTAGACGAGCAATAAGCGTCTCGTCATCCAATTGATATAGAGCATCAAGGATATTGAGCTGCAAGCTGCCCGGGCCTTGAGACTGCTCTGCAGCGATCTCCCCCGCAACACCCAATACCGCTGCTGCCGCTAAACCGCTCTTGTCACCAACCGCT
>NZ_JAHGAH010000136.1:0-67992 GCF_030248475.1 Vibrio sp. D173a | reverse complement strand
TTCAAGAGTGATTCGCAACGCGTGGCATTTGAACACGCGTTTTTCATTTCTAATGCTTGATCCAATATGCCCTTAGACGTAGCCTACGTGCGCTAGGTTTTATATGTCAAGGATATGAAATGGCTAAGTTTTTAAACACAAGTGCAACAAACTACTACCTCGAGAGCTAATCAAAAACGCCTCTGAAAGACTGATTCTTATCAGCCCTTTTCTCAAACTTAATGATCGTATTCGAGAACTTTTAGAAGACAAAGACCGCTTAAAAATCGACATCAGAATTGTCTATGGTAAGAGCGAATTGCAGCCCGATGAGATTAACTGGCTCAAAGGACTCTCTTTTGTTCGCACTAGCTTTTGCAAGAACCTTCATGCTAAGTGCTACATGAACAGTTCTAAGCGATCATGCCTCATTACGAAGTTTTCCCAATCATCGCAAATGCTCAGTTCCCTGCCCTTGTTCATGCGTATCAGGCAACTACACTCTGGCAGAATCAATTTCCCTACCTGACGGTTTATTAAGCCAAACGATAGTTCTATTTAGAATGAGAACTAAAGTTAAATCTGGCCGTTTGTGGGATCCTCGATAGACTCTCATGATTTTATAAAATTAATCATTGCACAGAGTTACACTAGAGAATATATATTGCTCGCAAATTCATAATAAGAGTCAATATGTTGTGCTAATTACAAAATCAAAGGCGTTAGGCTTAACCCTACTTTTCCTATCTTGCAATGCAGTGGCTGAAAGCGATTTCTCTGTAGAAACTATCCTAAGTGGTCATCAAGTGTCTCAGTTTGCTTTGGGTGACACGGATGGAGATGGCAGAGACGAGATCATTTTTCTCGATCAATATGGCACCATGAAAATCGCCAGAAACTTCGCGAACCCAAGTTCAATCAACATGCTAACGAATACCAGGTGGAGCCTGACTGATAACTGGAAGCTACAGTTCTTAGATCAAGCTTACCCTAGTACCGATATCCGAGTGCAAATGACCTACGAGCATAATGGTAATGTGTTTAAGTCCGGTGTCGGTGTGGCAACCAAACAAGATGGCAAGATAGAAATTAATATTAACGGATATGGTGGTAATCCAGCTGTGACGATCAAATATCTGTCAGTTTCGAATGGTGCAATGAAGGGTAACTACAAGGATATCCAATACAGTAACTCAAGAAGCTTCCCAATGAATGCCCAAATGGATTGATACTGAAGATTAGTTTGGCCTTGTCTTCGAACCATCGCGGTAAACCTTTAATCAACACCCTGGTATGTTACCGGTGTGGTTGGGAACGAAGTGAGTCAGACTACTATGAAGAACAAAAAGCCGAACCCCATCGCCAAGGGTTCGGCTTTTTAGTAGGCTTCTCACTGAACATGGAAACTTAAGTATTAACATTTTCGAAGCCCGTCTAGGTCAATAGACATGCCCAAGGTATCGGTTCAGATTACGCTGTGTAAATCATCATTAGTACGGTTCTGAACTCACTCGAAAGGTTTAAACGTTTTGAAGATCCACATTACACAATGTTTAGACACACTCTACATAACTCACCCAGCCGACAAGCTTATGTTTCCTTTCGGAGCCCAACACTCGGTTTCTGTTTTGAGGGTTTCCGTCTTGAAGCGAAATCAAGTGAAGAAAGGAAGCTGTCCCTCCAAGCAGTAATTGATGTTCGTTACCAATGTTTGCTCTCTGTATCCGTTATCAAAGACACGAGCGACTGGTCTTCTCCCTTTTTATTAGACCATAAGTTACGATGTAACACGTAAGTAAAACTGCTCCCTAAAGTGCGATAGCTCGCTATGTAGCCCAATGATCATTTTCACTCACATAACGGCTCTAACTGGACGTTCAACCAATCTCAATTCGTACGATTTAGGCCTTTAGATTTTCTGTTTTCCTGGAGTATTTCTGATTCGATGAAATTTAGTCCGCAAGTACTTACTGCCATCAAAAGTCGCTATACAACTAACTTAAATTATTATCACTCTAAGTGACGGTGTCTCTTTTAGATTTTTACAGGATATTCCACTAGTCAGAAATGCCTTTTAATTTGACTTTGTAATTTAATTACAACTTCAGGTAGTAAGCAAGTGTGCGCCAGTTCTTTATGTTGAGTTAAGCTACTGTATTTAAACACGTTAACGCCTGGAATGGATTTTTTGCATGGTTTTCGACTACTTGGAAAAGGTGACAGTTAATTGCAATTGGTAAAATTTTACCAATGCATTATGGCAGTGTTTCCACTCTACTTTGGGTCTATGAGTGTGACGCGGTAACTAATTTTTTTGTCAGATGAACGTGGCGGAAAGGTGGTGAGTTGTTTGTTTTCGAGGGCTATACAACGGGCGTAAAAAAGCAGGGTCTGTGCCCTGCTCTTTGTAATTTCTTAGTCTTGTTTCTTTGCGGCGTATTCTGCTCGAATTTGCTCTGCAACGATCTTAATCGCTTCTGCGGTACTAGTGCCCTTTTGCATTAGTTCTTGAATACGTTCTACAGCTTGTTGCTGTTCTTGATGGGACAGAGGTGGTAAATCGTCAAACATAAAAAAGCTCCTCAATGTGAGGAGCTGACTATAACGATTCGCTTAATAGGTCGCAAGGAAATTAATTGAAGCGCCCATTGCATCTGCGTTGGTGTATCGGGCAGCAATGTCTATTTCAATTAAGTTAAGTGGCGATAAGCCAAGACCGGCAGTGATCGTCCCCTCGTCATCTGAACGAGCTAGGTTTGTCATATAACCGCCACGAAGTGCAAGCTGGCGAAGTACGTCAATCTCAAAACCGGCACGTAGCATTTGTGTGTTGTCATCAAATGTAGAGAACTTCTTCTCTTCGTTTAAATCGTAATCAACACTAAAGCTAAAGTAATCGGCTACGTAACCCGCACCAACGGTGTAAACTGGTCGCATGCTGTACTCATAGGATTGGATCGTGTCGCCGTTGTATGTGAACGATTTGGTTTTCACGTCGCGGCCAATCAAGTTCTTGGCAGAGATACCCAAGCGATATGGTCCAAAGAACCAAAGTGCGCCAGCATCTAAGTTGAACATGGTTTCTGCGGTTTCATTTTCACGCAGGTCTTTAGTGTCAAATGCGGCAAAGCTAGTCGCGTATGAATAGGTGTAGATGCGTTGTAGTTTTGGTGTGATACCAAATGACAGGTGCTGGTTCATGAAGTTGGTGTACTTCGCCAGTGAAATACCCGCTTCCGCTACGCCAATAGATACACCGCGCACGTAACTGTCATTTAACGGGTCGCCGCTTGCAGTATCGATGGTCGGCTCTACGAAAGATTCAGTATACAGTTTGCCGTATGCGGTCGCAGATAAGAACTTGTTTGGGATACCAACTGCAACCACACCGCCTAAATCGAAGTCCATTTTCTGGCCATCAATGGCATTTAATGAGTTTACGATCTCGGTTGGGTCCGTGAGTTTACCTATTCGCTCAATCTCATCGATTAAACCGTTTTGGTCGTTATAGTTGATACCAAAGCTTGGTACAATCATACCTGCGTCGTCGTTACGTCGGTAAATGGCGGTAAGCGCTGGGTTAAAGAATGGTGCGGTTAGGTAAGAGGCAGATACGGTGCCCACGCCACCCATTGCATCACTGCGCGCTTCAATTGCGTAAGTGGCAGCAGAAGCAGCGCCTGAGAATAGCGCTGCAGTCATAGTGGTGGCTAAAATTTTGTATTGTGTCTTCATACTACACTTGTGTTTTCGTTCTTCCTGAACTTATATCGGCACAAGTGTAATTTCTTTAGCTATTCTTCGAGAGAAACATCATAAGTTCGGCTAATAGTTTGAGCTTGCTCCACAATTATGTCCCCTTGCCAACGGCGACTGTTAATGCTGACAGCTAAAACGTAGCGATCGTTTGGGATACCTTCGAGTTCGAGTGCATTTGGGTAGTTCGATTCGTAGGTCTTTTTCCACACTTGATCGTATTGGCCTTCGATGTAGTCGTATAAGCCTACTTCCAATTGCGGTAAAGGACAGTGCGGGTTACGAAGCGCGCTCTTTTCTACTTTCCAATTCTCTTTTGATGTCCAACGAACGTATTGCGATGAGTTTGAATCCCCCAAAATCACCCAAGTGCGATATGTGCGCTTGTCTTTTGTGGTGATAGAGAGATGGTACAACCCCGCGTCTAACTTACCGGTTAAATTATAGCGTTTAAGGAAGTTGCGTTCGTTAGCCAGCTCCGTTCCCTCTTGCGGCTCTTCATAATTGAAGGAGCTATCGGCAGAGATTGAGCTATCAACCCAACGCCGAAATGAGATGTCTTCGATATCGGTTGTCGCGCGCAGCTTAACCGCGAGTCGATAGGTATCTCGCCCTGGGCTTTGAATAGTTTGGCGGATAACGTTAATACCGCTGATCCAATCTGGAAGCGTAACGCCTGTGAGAGACTTACCACAGTCTTTTGATAATGATTGAGCGAGTAAGTCATTAAGATGCGGTCTGGTTTCTTTGTTGGGTTCGCTTTGCCAAAGTTCAACAAGGGAGTTGAACATGCCACCAAGGTCATCTTCTAGCAAATGTTGGTGTGCTTGGGTTAAAGGCGTATTGGACTGAAACCAGTCCGTTGCATGGACTGGTTTCACTAACAGTAATGATAGAACTACAGGAAGTAGTGTTTTCATTCTTGCGATTACGCTTTCATCTTGTAGCCAACGCCACGAAGCGTTTCGATTTCAAGACCTGGCAGTTTTTGACGAAGCTGCAGGACGTGTGTGTCTACTGTACGAGTTGTAGGGAAATGGTTGTAACCCCAAACGTGGTCTAGTAGTTCATCACGTGTAAACACGCGGCCAAGGTTTGATGCCAAGAACAACAGCAGATCAAACTCAGTACGAGTCAGTGTGATCATTTCGCCTTTGAATACAACTTCGCGTGTCGCGCGGTCGATTTCTAGGTCTTTGGTCATCACTTTGTCAGCGTTGCCCTGTTCTGCTGCATCTGGTGCACGAAGTTGTGCACGAATACGAGCAAATAGCTCGGCTTCAGCAAAAGGTTTCGTTAAGTAGTCGTTCGCGCCAGAATCTAGACCAGCAACTTTATCTTTAACAGTAACAAGTGCAGTAAGCAGAATTACTGGAACATCTTTAATTTTTTTCCATTCAGGAAGAGATTGTACTGAATCGCCATCTGGTAGTTGGCGGTCCAGAATGACTAAGTCAGCCTTTTTCCATTGTGGCTCAACGTCTGAAATACGCTCCACATGTAAACACTCATATCCTGCTTGTTCCAGGCTTACTAACAGGCCGTCAGCCAAGTTTTTATCGTCCTCAACGAGAAGCAGTGTCTGTTTCACAAGGTATCTCCAATATAAAGGTTGTAGGTGGTCCCATTAGGGACATTTTTCCGCCCATGCGGCCTACCATTGATTCAACTATTGTTAATCCAAGCCCTAGTCCGCTCTTACTTACGAACGGTTTTCTTAGGTTTGCCCAATCTTTTGCAGTCAAGCTGCCGGCATCTATGACTTGGATAATGATCTTATCTGCACTGGTTTTTACACGTAGTTCTACCGGTGCTTCACCATACTTCAGTGCGTTTCGTAGCAAGTTGTCGATACAGGTCCCAAGCCAGTACACGTTAACTTTAGCAGCTACATCTTCGTTTATTTTGAATAGTACAGCGTTATCAAATTCTTCTTCAATCTTATATTCTAGCCATTCTGCAACCGATGGAACCCAGTCTGTTGCAAGCATTTGGTTATCAGATTGCAAATAATCTTTACTTGCCTCCGCTAACTGGCGTAATCGGCGCGTATCTTCACACAATCGGCGAAATTCGTCGTAAACACTTTCAGGAAGATGTTCAAACTCGCGACGGAATCCCTCAACGGTTAAAGACAACGATGCAATTGGCGTTCTTAGCTCGTGCGTTAGAATCTGCAGTACCAGCATACGGCTGCGCATTTCTTCACGCTTGCTGTTCCAACGATACACTGCCCAGCCTATTACCAGCAAGATGTTGGCTATCACAAGGATGATCATACTGATCCGCAACACTTGTGAGTGATCTTCTACATCCCAGCAGATATTGCCGCGTTTTACGAAACAGCTCCGGCTCTCTGATGCTAATCCGTAAGACAGACCCGCGTTTGCGACGTTTTCCTGCCATACGTTTTTAGCGAATACAAAGTAATGGTCGCCACGGCGTAGCCACAGCTCTTTGTCTTCAATAAACATGCTCGCGCCGGCGATGAGTGCGTTGATCGCATCGTCATCCATATTTTGCAGGCTTGCGAGTAGTTCGTCCCCTTCTTCGTTAGTTCGCTCTTTGATATGCATGTATTGAGCAAGCTTAGGACGAAGCTCCGGATACTTTTCTGCATAACGCGCTGCATAGGTTCCCCCACCTGGGTGGATCAAACCGCTGCGCGAGAACCAACGCGGTGTCAGTTGCGTCCCTTTACATATGGCACGCGTAAAGACTAAAGGTTCAGTAATTAAAGGGCTTAACGGCAATTTTCCGCGACACGTGTTGGCTAAACGGTACAACTGCTGAATATCTTTCAGCGGGTAGTCTGCCGTTTGCGGCAACATTGAGTC
The DNA here is from genome assembly GCF_030248475.1 of Vibrio sp. D173a. Taxonomy (NCBI): domain Bacteria; kingdom Pseudomonadati; phylum Pseudomonadota; class Gammaproteobacteria; order Vibrionales; family Vibrionaceae; genus Vibrio; species Vibrio sp. D173a. The sequence continues at coordinate 61,420 of NZ_JAHGAH010000136.1, read as the reverse complement.
CGGCGAGAGCAATTTGGTTGGGTAGTTAGATTGCAGTATGCGTATATCATACGATTTAAGGGCTACTTCGTAATTAAATAGCTCTGTAAACGTATCTATTCGTTCTGGTAATGAATCTGCAAATGCGGGTGCCGAGAAAATTGGCAGCATTAAAGCAGAACGGAGCAAAAACTGTTTAATCAAACTGTTACCGTTACTTGTTATATTAGCCAGAACTATACATCAATAAACAAGCGAATGACATTAGGCGGCTCAAGGATTTGCAGTACTATAACATTGAAGCCCCACAAAAAAAGGCCAGCGAATGCTGGCCTTGGTTAGTTTTAGAGCAAATATTTTACAATGCTTTGAAAATTGCCTCGACGCTTTCTTTCGCATCACCGAATAGCATTGAAGTGTTTTCTTTAAAGAACAGTGGGTTTTGTACGCCTGCGTAACCGGTATTCATTGAACGCTTGAATACGACTACGTTTTGCGCGTTCCAAACTTCTAGTACAGGCATGCCTGCAATTGGGCTGTTTGGATCTTCAAGCGCTGCTGGGTTAACCGTGTCGTTTGCACCGATTACAAGAACCGTATCTGTTTCTGGGAAGTCATCGTTGATTTCGTCCATTTCTAGCACGATATCATAAGGCACTTTTGCTTCCGCTAGCAGTACATTCATGTGACCAGGTAGACGGCCCGCTACTGGGTGAATACCGAAGCGAACTTCAATACCTTGTGCGCGTAGCTTCTCAGTAATCTCATGCACTGGGTATTGCGCTTGAGCTACTGCCATGCCGTATCCCGGAGTGATGATCACTGATTTCGAGTTCTTCAGCATTTCTGCTACTTCTTCAGCTGACGTTTCGCGATGCTCGCCCTGCTCTTCATCACTTGAAATCACAACTTCTTGACCGAAGCCGCCAGCGATAACGCTGATGAACGAGCGGTTCATTGCTTTACACATGATGTAAGAAAGGATCGCACCCGAAGAACCAACTAGTGCACCCGTTACAATCAATAGGTCGTTTGCAAGCATGAAACCTGCTGCCGCTGCTGCCCAACCTGAGTATGAGTTCAGCATTGAAACTACAACCGGCATATCTGCACCACCGATAGACGCTACTAAGTGGTAACCGAATGCGAACGCAATCAGCGTCATTACGATCAGTGCGAACATGCTGCCGTCCGCTTTTACGAAGTAAATCATAAGAAGCGTAGATACGACGATCGCCGCAAGGTTCATTTTGTGCTTGTGAGGCAAGTTAAGTGGCGAAGATGAGATCGTGCCGCGTAGCTTACCGAAAGCAACGACTGAACCCGTAAAGGTTACCGCACCGATGAACACGCCAAGGAAGACTTCCACTAGGTGAATCACGTGCTCGGCGTGAATACCAGCAAGGTCAGTTGAAACTGGTGCTGGTGGCTCTAGGTAACTGTTGTAACCTACCAAGACTGCTGCCATACCTACAAAGCTGTGTAGGATCGCAACCAGTTCTGGCATTTGAGTCATTTCTACTTTCTTCGCGTAGTGGATACCGATGCTACCACCGATGACCATCGCGATGATGACCCAAACGAACCCTTCTGCATTCGGGCTAAAGATTGTCGCAATAAGCGCAATCGCCATACCCGCAATACCGTAGTAGTTACCCTTTCTTGCCGATTCTTGTTTAGAAAGTCCCGCGAGACTTAATATGAAAAATAGCGCAGCAATAATGTATGCCGCTTGTACTAATCCTGCAGACATTGGTCACTCCTATTATTTATCTTTGCGGAACATTTCAAGCATACGTTTGGTCACGGTAAAGCCACCAAAGATGTTTATGCTTGCAATGAGTACAGCAATGAATGATAGGAAGGTAACGACGCCATTACCCTGACCAATTTGCAGCAGTGCACCTACTACGATGATGCCTGAAATCGCGTTGGTTACAGACATCAGTGGAGTATGCAGTGCATGTGTTACGTTCCAAACTACGTAGTAACCTACCACACACGCCAGTACGAATACGGTGAAGTGAGATAAGAAAGCAGCTGGAGCAACAGAAGCAACCCAAGCAAAGGCACCTAAACCGACAGCGAGTGCACCGAATTTCTTCACTGGTGACGTTGGCTCTTCAACTTTAGGCTGAGGCTTAACGGGTTCTTGCGGTTTAGCTTGTGGCTGTGCCGACACCTGAATTGGTGGCGCAGGCCATGTCACTTCGCCTTCTTTTACTACTGTTACGCCACGAAGTACAACGTCTTCGAAGTCGATATCGATGTTGCCATCTTTCTCTTTGCAAAGCAGTTTTAGAAGGTTTACAAGGTTGGTTGCGTAAAGCTGAGAAGATTGCGTAGGCAGGCGACCTACCATGTCGGTGTAGCCAACGATTTTTACGCCGTTCGCCGTGGTGATTACTTGATCTTTTACTGTGTATTCACAGTTACCACCGTTTGCGGCAGCAAGGTCAACGATTACGCTGCCCGCTTTCATGCTATCCACCATTTCTTTGGTGATAAGCGTTGGCGCAGGTTTACCAGGAATCAGAGCCGTTGTGATGATGATATCAACGTCTTTCGCTTGCTCAGCGTATAGCTCAGCGGCTTTTTTGTTGAATTCATCCGACATTTCTTTCGCGTAGCCGTCACCTGAACCGGAATCTTCTTTGAAGTCTACGGTTAGGAACTCTGCGCCCATCGATTCAACTTGCTCTTTTACTTCAGGACGAACGTCAAAAGAGCGAACGATAGCGCCAAGGCTACCAGCAGCGCCGATAGCAGCAAGACCTGCAACACCTGCACCTGCAACCAGTACTTTCGCTGGCGGCACTTTACCTGCTGCGGTAATTTGACCGGTGAAGAATCGACCGAATTCATGAGCGGCTTCAACTACTGCGCGGTAACCGGCAATGTTCGCCATAGAAGAGAGTGCGTCTAATGCTTGCGCACGAGAGATACGAGGAACCGCGTCCATTGCGAGAACGTTGATGTTCTTGCTAGAGAGTTGTTCCATTAACTCAGCATTTTGAGCTGGCCAGATAAAGCTCACTAATGTTGCGCCATCTTGCAGTAATGCGATTTCGTCGATGCCTTTTTCTTCATCTACGAGTGGCGCGTTCACTTTAAGGATTAAACCTGACGTCCATACTTCTTCACTAGATACAATTTTCGCCCCTGCTGCTTCATAAGCGGCATCATCGAAACTGGCTAGCACCCCCGCTTGTGATTCGATTGCGACATCGAACCCCAACTTAATTAACTGCTCAACCGATTTAGGTGATGCAGCTACTCGCGATTCACCTGCGAGTATTTCCTTAGGTACACCGATTTGCAAAACGCATACTCCTTGTATACATATCAATAATTAGTCCCAAAACAGAGCGTCGCTCTACTCTAATTCTTTTTTATTTCTATCTGTTTACTACGCAAGAAAACACAAACGAATGATGGTGTTTGGGGTCACCCATTTGCACAGCCACATCTTGACTAACAGCCCTGTTATTCTTCTGTTTTTATCGAACGTCTATCGTGACTTCAAGTATTTTGTAATAAAAATACTAAATTTCATTACATATAACGCTAAGTAATGAATACTTGCCTACTTCGCGCTGAAAAATAACTACGATTAGCGCTACTCAGCAGAGGTCTAACCAGGTATGTGTTAATTACTTGTTTTACAGATATTTAAGCCTAAAAAAGAAAGAGAGCCATCAGCATATACACTAATGGCTCTCTTTAAGATGATTCGTATCAAGTTGCAGTGATTTCTTAATCGAAGATCTTTTCACCCATTTGGTCGATAAACATCTGCGATTTTTTCAACATCAACTCGTTGGCATCTTGCTCTGACCCCAACAAATCCGATCGGATAAAACGGTGTGATTTCACTTCTCCGTCGAAGTCTTTTTCGATGCGTCCAGCAATGCGGTATTGACCGCCTTCTGAAAGGCTTTCTTGATAGATCAGGTAGCCTTTGTACTCTACTGGTTCGACGGTTTTTACTTCAGCAGTTTTATCACTGCCACCAAACAAGCGCGAAAATAATCCCACGGTTCCTCCTTGGGGACGCCCACTCTTCTGTATATTGATTCTTATATACGGTAGCGAACATCAATTACTTTATGTTGACGTTGAGGATCGGTTTTTCGAACCAATCCAGCTCTTTGTCTTCATCATAACTGGTATGCGACAAAATTACAGGCACATCATTATTACGATTTTTGCGTCTGTCTTCTTGAATCATTGTCGCTGCATTCTCAACAGCGACATCAACACTTTGTTTGAACTGTGCCAATCTGCGTTCCGGGAGTGCCGACAGAAAATCGATGTCATGACGAATATAAACAGGCTTCAGCTGGATCAGAGCTAAACACGCGATATCCGCCAGTTGTTCGTTGTCGAATTGAGCTACGTATTGGTCTGAAGCGAGCACCTGTCCAACCAAGGTTTCCATGTAATTGTGTACGTCTGAACTGATCTGCATCGATTTTTCTCCTTTGTTCAACACCTTGAAATTATAGCAGTCGAACTCGCTCTGCAACTCGTTGATTGCTCTTAATTTAATCAACCTCTCTCTTTTTGTCAGCGTTCGCTGTAAAACACTTGGAAAATTCCGAAATACACGTATTCTTGTTAGTTTTGAAAGCGTCTGAAATTATACTGTTTACGCACAGTATTAATTGAATGCTTAATGTAACCCTCTAGATATACTTAACTATTTTCAGGTAATTTGTAGTAGATGGCATCATCTTTAATGACCTCCCCAGGCTTCCGCTTCCTATTCCCAGTCTTGTTATTGGGCATGGTCAGTTTGGGTATGGATAACATCATTCAGATGACCCAATCTAACTGGGGAATTGCTGCAAACTTGCCCTACATTTTGCTCGGTTGTGCGTTGTTGATGTGTTACTCGTTCAAGCAAGGCCGAGAGTCCATGGTGTGTATTGCCATGTTGCTCGCCTACTTTGTGATTCAACATCGTTTACAGGTACCACTGCAAACTGGCACGGCGCTTTTAGAGCTCACTATTTTAGCAAGCCTCCTTCCCGTTTCGTTCTTGGCCGTGTTCCTCTTCAATAAAGAGGGCTTCGATTCCAAAGCGACACTCACTTATGTACTTATGTTGAGTATGTTTGTGTTTTGGTCTTACGTAACCTTGACCTACTACGTTGAGGGTAGGTTTGAAGAGTGGACCAATGGCATCTTGTTTATTGTTCCAACCGTTTCAAAGTTACCATTGGTTTTAGTGCTGTATTGCATTGGCATTGTGTGCTTTTTGGGCATTTTGGTCTTAAAGAAAAACAAGATCATTCATGCCATGACATACTCAGCCATGGTATTGGCATCAGCGACATTTATCTTCTTCGATGTTCAATACATTTCGAGCACCATGTTTACGCTTACGGGTTTGCTGATCATCATCTACTCGACATCAGCCAGCCACCAACTGGCTTTCACCGACAGTTTGACGCTCATCCCTAGCCGTCGCGCATTGGATCTCGACCTTAAGCATATGGGACGCAAGTTTACTATTGCGATGCTAGATGTTGACCACTTTAAGAAGTTCAACGATACCTATGGCCACGATACTGGCGACGATGTACTCAAAATGGTCGCTTCTCGATTGATGAAGACACAAGGCGGCGCAAAGGTTTACCGATTTGGTGGTGAAGAGTTCACCATCGTGTTTAAAGGTAAATACACCGAAGATTGCGAATCTCATTTAGAAGAAGTTCGTGAGCTTATTGCTCAGTATGAAATGATTCTACGTGACCAAGACAACCGTCCTGACGACAATAAACAAGGACGCAAAAAACGCGGTAACGCAGAATCGAAGCAGAAAACGGTATCTGTAACAGCCAGTTTTGGTGTTGCGGATAGCCGTAGCGCGCGTAACCCTGCTGATGTGATTAAGCTGGCAGATGATGCTCTATATAAAGCAAAAAAAGCGGGCCGTAACTGTGTGAAGTACTGCCACGCGTAATTCTTTCTTCCCAATTCTTTAAAGCTTGTTTTTTGGTTCTAAGACTTCTCAAGCCTTACCTTAGAAAAACACCCCCAAATAAGTGACAGTGCCACTATGATGTAGATATTTCTATCTTCATGATTTAAATAGCATTTACTACAGTGTAAGTATTTCTTCCCAAGGATTTAGACGTATATAACGCCCTGTCTGCTGTTGCATACAAATCGGCGACTTTATCTTTCCCCGTTGGTTGGAGCGCAAACACACCCTGTGACACTGTCACTCTATTTGCCACGCTTGAATATGCATGTGGGTAATCTAAGAAGTACAATGCTTCTTGAATCCTCTCCGCTTCTCTTTCTGCGGTTTGCGCGTCGGTACTATTTAGAAGGATGACAAATTCTTCACCACCATAACGGCCGACATATTCTCCAGAACGACAGAAGGTTGCTTTAAGTTGATTTGCGATGGCTTGTAGGCAGCGATCCCCTTCTATATGGCCGTAGTTGTCATTGAATGGCTTAAAGAAGTCTACATCCAAAAGAATCAACGCCATTGGCATATGATGACGTCCATGCCACGCAATCATGGTTTCTAGCTTTTGGTCTATATAGCGACGGTTATAGAGCTTGGTCAAACTATCTTCGTTGGCTTGTTCTTGCAATAGAGAGTTCATTTCCTCTAACTGTGCAGTCGCTTGCTTGAGCTCACGACGCATATGCGCAATACGCTGCATTGCCATGAGCTTAGAGTTGAGAACAAGTTTGTCGACAGGTTTGATCAAGTAGTCATCACCACCTGCTTCTATTGCTTTTGCGATCATTTCGGGCTCTTCGTGACTACTCAAGAAGATGATTGGGATCCAATCTGGGAAGGTTTCTCTGATATGAAGTGAGACTTCGAAACCATTCATGTCTGGCATCGCGATATCCAGCAGTACGAGCTCTGGGTCGAAGCTTTCATAAGTGTTCAGTGCTTCTATCCCGTTGCCAACGGCTTTTACAATGTGACCTTGCTGTTTTAATCGTATAGCCAACTGCATTCGGTCTAGTTGTACGTCATCAACCAGGAGAATGCGCATAGAGGTCCCTGTCGGTTGCATAGCGCGTTCCATTTTTTTCTCAGTCTTTACTAAACATATATCATACACGCACGGTTGTTGCATTACGCGACAAATTTCGTGCTATATTTTTTTGTTGAACGGTCACGTAATCAAATAGTTCTTATGGTAGCTATTTGATGCATTTGGTATTAATATTCCCGCCTTTTGTAGCAAGAGCCACTCGAATCTCGTTACAACATGCACTATAAATAATGTGCGCTTTTATGTACTAACAGGACTCACCATGTCAGAAGCAACTAACAACGAAAGCAAAAAAATCGATCTAGAAACTATTTCTCCAGAACTACGTAAAGTTATCGAATTTGACGAAGTTCCTGAGCAAATGTTTGAGATGGTTACCTCTATCCATGAAGTGTCTGAAGAAGCTGTTCGTGAATCTTGGAATGAAATGCCAGCAAGTGCACAAAACATTCTGGACAACTTCGAGCAATTCCACGCTCTAGTATCTGTAGGCCAAGCTTTCGCTGGTCTAAACGTAATGGAAGAATTCCCGACTCTTAACCTGCCAGAAAACATGACAGATGAAGATAAAGAAGATTACCGTGCTCAACTGCTAGACAATGTTCTACACAACTGCGTGAAAGACATGGTTAAGCAACTTAAGAAAGCACGTCGTGATCCTCTTCTTAAGCGTGAATTCAAAGAAGTATTCGTGAAGTAATTCCGAGACTCTCTTTAATAATAAAGGCCGCACCTGCGGCCTTTTGTGTATCTGTGGTCTTTTGCGTATCTGCGGTTTAGTCAATTTAATGGTGCGCCAAAGCAATATCGCGTTGTGTGACACTCACACCTTTAACTTGCGCATAAACCTTATCACCGACTTTTAAGTTCAAGTCATCCAATGCCCACGGTGTTATCGTCGCCCATAAGTGGCATTCTTCATCTAACTTAAGTGAAACGGTGATACTTTGCTTGTCGTCGCCCGTAGTCAGCTCTTCTATAGATGCAACGGTCGCTGGTAGCACGTTACGAATCGACGTAGAGACCGGTTTTTCTAACGCGATAGAAACATCGTTTGCACGCACTTGAAGCCGGATTGGCGTATCTGGCTCGCCATCGACTTTTTGCACCCACAGACAAGCGTTTGGTGCGAGCTTCACACACGTCAACGCGTATTTCTCGTGATGAGTCGCGATCTTTCCTTCAAACAAGCTACTGTGGTCCGAGAACGACTGCCAAGGGCGCATGGCATGAGAAGCCCACACCTCTTCTAATTTACCCGACGTCATGATTCTGCCTTTATCGAGAATCGACAGGTGCTGTGCTAGGCGAAGGATCTCTTGCAAGCTATGAGTAACGTAGACGATTGGAATGTTGACCTGCTCAGACAACTCCTCCAAAAATGGCATCACTTCGCGCTTACGTGGCATATCCAATGATGCCAATGGTTCATCCATCAATAGCAGGTTAGGTTTTGAGAGCAAGGCTCGAGCGATGGCGACACGTTGTTTCTCACCACCGGACAAAGAGATTGGAAAGCGTTTCAGTAGCGGTTTAATAGCGAGTAGCTCTGTCACTTTATCGAAATAATCATCATCTTTTTCGACTACGCCGTAGAGTAAGTTGCCTTTCACGGAGTAATGCGGAAACAAACGAGAGTCTTGGAATACATAGCCAATCTTGCGCTTGTGTGTCGGTAAATTAATTCCGGCATCACTATCGAAAAGAACGTGTTCACCAATCGACACTTTACCTTGCTTTGGCATCACCAACCCGCTGATAACGTTGATTAGTGTGGTCTTTCCGGCGCCAGAACGGCCAAACAACGCGCTTATTCCGTTACCCGGTAACGATAAAGCGATGTCAAAATTAGTTTCACCAAGTGATTGTTTAAATTGAATTTCTATGCTCATCGCTTAGCTCCTAGACGCGCTGAAGCTTTGCGATTTAACCATTCTGATATCATTAATGTCGAGAGAGCCAAAGCAATGGAAATGATGCACAAGCGCGCGGCTTCCATCTCTGCTCCCGGCGTTTCGATGAAGTTGTACATCGCCAAAGGAATGGTTTGGGTCTCTCCGGGAATGTTAGAAACAAAACTGATCGTTGCTCCAAACTCGCCCAAGCTGCGAGCGAAAGAAAGCATAGTGCCAGTGATAATGCCTGGGATCGTTAAAGGCAGCGTGATAGTAACGAATACCTTTAAAGGTGATGCGCCTAACGTTGAAGCGGCGTGTTCTAGTTTAGGATCAACATTATCTAAGCTAAGGCGAACGGAACGCACCATCAAAGGCAGCGCAACAACGATACAAGCGATAACCGCCCCCTTCCAGTTGAAGCTGAACACCAAACCAAAGTGTTCATAAAGCCAACTGCCAAGAACCCCCTGTCGGCCTAATGAGATCAGCAATAGATAACCAATCACCACAGGCGGCAATACCAATGGTAAATGGATCAGACTGTCGAGAATAGATTTACCGATAAACTGTTTTCGAGAAAGTAACCAAGCCAGAGCAATGCCGAGTGGTATTAACCAAACAACGGTATAAGCGCCGACTTTTAGGCTTAGTATTAAGGCTTGGTATTCAAGTTCTGTCACTCTGTGCCCTTTTTATTGAAATCCGTATTGCACAAATACTTGTTTGGCATCGTCGGATTTCAAGTATTCAAAAAACTGCTTAGATTGCGTTGAGTCTTTTACGATTGCCGCTGGATAAACAATGTCCGCGTGGGTGTTATTGGCAAACTCACCGACCACTTTTACTTTATTCGTTAAGAGTGCATCGGTTTTGTAGACAACGCCAAGTGGTGCCTCACCGCGTTCAACTAACGCTAATGCAAGACGAACATTTTTTGCTGGCGCCACTTGTCGCTCAAGCTGCTTCCAAACGCCAAGGTTGGTAAGAGATTCACGAGCATACATACCAGCAGGCACCGAGACCGGGTTGCCAAGCGCAAGGCGATTACCTGCTAATGCTTGACTCCATGCATTGGCATCTGAAAAGTTGAAAGAAGTAACCGTTGAAGCTTGTGGTGCAATAAGAACGAGACTGTTGTGAACTAATTCAGTGACATTGTCACTCTTTACTGCTTTTGATTTTACTAGATAGTTCATCCACTTAGTGTTTGCAGAGATAAACACATCAACTGGTGCGCCGTTTAGAATTTGGCGAGCGATGGATGAGGAGCCTCCGTAAACCGGCGTGATTTTTACGTCATACTGTTGCTCAAACTTTTGCGCGATATCATCAATCGCGTTAGTCATTGACGAGGCCGCGTAGACTTTAATATCAGTCGTTGCGTTTGCTGCTGACGAAACGCTCAATATTGCCGCTAGGCAAGCATGAATCTTCCATGCTTTCATAAAAACACTCCAGTGCTAGACAGGCAGAAAAAGAAAATGTAGAGCACAATGCCTACTTTTATTTATGCTTCAAACAGTTAAAAACTGGTTTTATTTGAACAGAAAGTCAAGATTCATATGTTGTTCTATCGCATCTGCAATGCGATTAATGCCCTGTTCTTTGAGCTGTTCAAAATCTTGCTGTTTGATTTGAGTGCCGTTTACCCATTCAGACACGAGGCTTAACACATCGGCCTCATCGAAGAACCCGTGTAGGTAGGTTCCCATAATTTGGCCACAATCACTGATCGCACCCTCTATCTCGCCAGAACTTAACTTCAAAGGTTGAGCGCCCTGCACTTCACTTCGTCCCACATGGATTTCGTAACCTTTCACATCCGCTGTTTTACCGTTTAAGCAAAGCTGTGCCTGTGTGTTGGTCAGTTGTTTGCTGTCGGTTAGCGTCGTAGTAATGTCTAGCAACCCAAGTCCTTCACTCTTCCCTGGACTACCTTCCACGCCATTGGGGTCGTCAATTAATTTGCCAAGCATCTGGTAACCACCACAAATGCCAATGACTTTGCCGCCCAGACGAATGTGACGTTGAATGTCTTTATCCCAGCCTTGGCTGCGCAAATAATCTAAGTCATCACGAACTGATTTGGTTCCAGGCAGGATCACTAGATCGGCTTTGTCGATCTTTTCGCCTTTGCCAACGTAGCGTAGGTTAATGTCTGGGTTAAGACGTAACACATCAAAATCGGTATGATTACTAATGCGCGTTAATACTGGTACCACAACATTGAGTTTCACTTGTGAAGACAGCTCTTGCTCTGCCGTTATGGCGTCTTCTGCCTCTAGGTTTAAACCGTGCAGAAACGGCAATACCCCCAACACTGGTTTGCCTGTCTTTTCTTCTAACCAATCAAGGCCAGATTCAAGTAAACCGATGTCACCACGGAAACGGTTAATCACAAAGCCTTTAACGCGTGCTTGTTCTGATTCGGATAATAACGCCAAAGTGCCATATAAGTGCGCAAACACACCACCACGGTCGATATCCGCGATGATAATAACGGGGACGTCAGCTTCTTCAGCAAACCCCATGTTCGCGATGTCATTTTCTCTTAAGTTGATTTCCGCAGGACTACCAGCGCCTTCAATCATGACGGATTCGTATTCATCCGTCAGTTTTGCAAATGAATCCAGAACCGCTCCCATTGCCACTCTTTTGTAATCATGAAACCCAACAGCGTCCATATTCGACAATGCTTTGCCTTGTAAGATGATCTGAGCACCTGTATCGCTGTTAGGCTTAATCAGAACAGGATTCATGTGAACCGTAGGCTCAACATTGCAAGCTTGTGCCTGAACGGCTTGAGCACGCCCAATCTCTCCGCCATCTTTGGTTACTGCACTATTGAGGGCCATATTCTGTGGCTTGAATGGGGCAACCTTTATCCCTTTTCGGACTAAGACACGGCATAAACCTGCCACAAGGACGCTTTTTCCGGCATCTGAGGTGGTGCCTTGAACCATTAATGATGGGATTGGTGATTTCATGAACGTTTAATACGAGAAAAAAGAAGGTGAACAATCATAACGTTATCTCAGCATAGGACTCAAGAAAATGAATCGAATATGAATGTTCAAATCAGTAATGGTTCAAATAAGGTTTGTTTTAATAGCACCATCAAAAACGAACACCTATATAGAGAAACCAAATTATGAAAAACACTGTTATCGCTACTATCGCTGCACTTGCTATCGCTCCTACTGTTGCAATGGCGAAAGACCACAACCACGGCCAATCAAGCATTCAATTTAATGGCCCTGTTACGGTTGAGAAAGTCGATGCACTGATTAAAGACGCAAGTATGTTCACCGAAAAAGACGTGGTTGTAGAAGGTAACCTACTTCGTCAAACGCGCGCGGATCAATTTATCTTCAGCGACGGTTCTGGAGAAATCATGGTTGAGCTAGATGATGATATTCGACTAACGACGCCAATCGACCAAACGACAAAAGTACGTCTGTTTGGTGAGTTTGAAGGTGGCAGCAAGCCTGAAATTGAAGTAGAACACCTCGTTGTTATGTAATCTGGCTTCTTAGCCGCTGAATTGAGCAGCAAAACATTGCTCAGTTAGAACTTTGTCCTAGTGCATTGGGTGACTATAAACGTCTAAAATGATATTTTGTAAATCTTGGTCTGCATTTTGCAGACCTTTTTTTTCGTTCGTATTATTTTCTTGCCCGGAGACACCCATGCTAGGTAAAGCTCTAAAGGTTGCAGCCTTTGGTTTGTGCGCTGTTTTGCCGCTTTCTGCACATGCAAACAACTTCAACTACAACATGATGGAATTCCGCATGGGTACCAGCCCTGGTACGTTTGGTGGTGAAGTCACAACTTACTTCACCGAGAACACCCATTTCATTGGTCGTGCCGACAGTGAATTTAGCGGAGATTGGGACCTTGCCGGTGGTATTGGTTTTAACGGTCCTGCTGGACAGTTTGCCGATATTTACGGCCAAATGCTGGTTCACAACATCAAAAAAGAGAGTGGTGATCTTGTCGGTGACAAATGGAAGACCGAAGTTAACATCGGTACTCGTGTTTGGTTCATGCAGAACATTGAATTGCACGGCCGTATTGGTCAGTTAATCGATAATGATGACTCTGAGACCGTCTATAACCTAGGCGCCCGCTTCCACTCAACACAACAGTTGTCACTTGGTGCCGATTTAAAAAACAACGGTACTTACGGTCAGCAACTTGTGTTGTCAGCGCGTTTCGCTTACTAAGTTTAACTGGCAAAGCTCATGCACTGATACTGAGCTAACCAATTGAATAAACTAAAAAAGCCTCTCAGTTGAGAGGCTTTTTGTTATTCGATACGATATTTAGCGTCCAAGTATTGGATTACTTACCGCTTGGTTTGTTCTGAACGTATTTCTTAGATACATCCACAACCGCAACGTCACGGAAGAAACTACGACCCAACAAGATTGGGAACTTCATATGACCACGCTCAGTTAACGTAAACTCGGTTTGTTCTTTTAAGTCGCCAACTTGGATGTAGGCAACCACAACTGGGCGCTTGTCGACGTCTTCTGAAGAAGATTGACGAATTTTAGCCCAGCGCTCAACAGGCAGTTTGAACTCTTTGCTCGCCTTACCGTTGATGTCAATTTTGAACTGAACCCAATCTTTACCGTCACGCTCAAATGGAACCACTTCAGTCGCACTGATTGAAGATGTTGTTGCACCTGTATCAACGCGGCCTTTGAAAGTCTGGTTAATAGCAGGAATGTGCACCCACTCTTCCGCACCTAGAATCAGCATGCCATCAGGTGTTTTTTGTACCTTAGCTGGCTTTTTTGGTTTAGGCTCTGGCTTCTTCTCAGGTTTCGTTTCCGGTTTTGGTTCCGGCTTCACCTCAGGTTTTGGTTCTACTTCAGGTTTTACTTCCGGCTTTTCAACCGGTTGCTCCACGACTGGTTTTTCTGGCTCAACAGGCTCAGTGGTCGTCGGTGTCGACGTACAAGCGATAAGACTACCGCTCATCATTAGCGGCAGAATCAGTTTCCAGTTCTTCATTAACTCTCCCAATTAACGTTGAGATACTTTTTGGATCGCGTCAGCAACGTAAGGAATATGAGTTTCGGTCAAACCAGCGATGTTGATACGACCATCACCGACACCATAAATGCCATAATCTTCACGTAGTTGCGCCATTTGGTTTTCACTAAAGCCTAGCACAGTAAACATGCCTTTGTGACTCTCAATGAAATCAAATTGATCTGTATTATGGTTGTTTCTCAATTCGTTACACAAAGTTTGACGAAGATTCAGCAAGCGTTGCTGCATTTCGTTCAATTCTTGTTTCCAAACTGAAGTAAGGTTGGCATCTTGAAGAATGGTTTTCACCAATGCAGCACCGTGATCTGGCGGCATAGTGTAAGTTGAACGAGCTAACGTAAGAAGCTTACCTTTTGCATTCGCCACGTCTTGCGTGTTTTTACCGATCACAATTGCAGCACCAGTACGTTCACGGTACAAACCAAAGTTCTTAGAACACGAGGTTGTGATCAGCATTTCTTCAACGTTGTCAGCCATAAAGCGGAGACCTCTTGCGTCTTCCTCTAGACCATCACCAAAACCTTGGTAAGCAATATCCACAAATGGGGTAAAACCGTTCTTTTGTGAAAGCTCTGTAATTGCTTGCCACGCAGAGAAATCAATATCTGCACCCGTTGGGTTGTGGCAACAGCCATGCAGAAGCACGACGTCAGAAGGACCTGCTTTAGATAGGTCTTCTAGCATTTTCGCCGTATCAACTTGTTTCGTTTCTGGTGAGAAGTAATGGTAGAACTTCACCTTAAGCCCAGCCGCTTCCATCACTGGCTTGTGGTTTACGTAGCTTGGGTTTGAAATCCAAACCGTCGTATCTGGTTGTGCAACCTTCATTAGGTCACCCAGCATACGCAACGCACCACTTGCACCAGGCGTTTGAATCGCTGCCACACGATCTGTTGCTGACGTGCCCGTCAGAAGTAGATCGATCATGCTTTGGTTGAATTCTTCACAGCCTGCAAGCCCAACGTAGGATTTGGTCTTTTGGTTTTCGACAACCACTTCTTGTGCCATTTGAATGGCTTTCATGATTGGCGTTTCACCAGCGCTGTTTTTGTACACGCCAATACCAAGGTCAACCTTGTTTGGACGTTCATCGCCGCGGTATGCGACGGAAAGAGATAAAATAGGATCTAATACGGGAGTTGGTAGATTAGAAAACATGAAAGTCATAACCCTTTGAAATTCAAGTATCGAACCTCACGGTAACACTTTCGTTATAAATGGCGAAATGATTTTTCACACATTTCGCCAATTAGAGTACAAAATTCTGGTGCCTAGGGAATTTTATGAACTCAATCGGTCATAAAAAGAACGATTCACTCATTGAAGTTTGAATCTAGCTTGCCGTTTTTCCTAAATTCACGTGGCGTCATGCTCGACCAAGCTTTAAATCGTGTACTGAAGTTGGCGCCCGTTGGGTACCCTACTATTTCACCGATGTGCTGAATTGACCATTCTGTTGAGCGCAACAAACGCGCAGCATACTCCATTCGCATCCGAGTTAGGTGTGCCATTGGGCTTCGTCCAAACTGTTGTTGGGTCAAACGATGCAAGTGGGGTTCAGAACATGGGTACAAGGCTGCAAGTTGTTCTACCGTCCATTCTTTATGGAGCTGTCTCTGAACCAAATCAAACACGCGGCGCAACTTTAACTGGTTGCGTGATATGGAATCTGAGTGCGGCATATTCAGCATGAGCTCTAACTGGGCAACGCTGTGTGCACCGACTTCACCGCCGTAATCGATAGGTAAATTGATACTTCGCAATAGAGTCTGAATGCAGAAATACATCACTTCTGGTGCTGGTGTAAGTTGATACTCAACCTCGTCATTCACCATTGACCATTCTTTATCTTGGGAAAGAAACACCCACGCGATTTGCCACGTTTCGTCTTCCATTCCAAAGCCATTTTCGATACCTGCTGGCACGATCACTAACGATCCGGGCTCCAGTTCATAACGACAGGCTCCGCTCTCCAACCAGCCTTTGCCACGAACCGTGTACAACAACATGTGTTTCTTCTGGTTTTTTCGATAAACGGAAAAGAACTCTCGGCAAGTAGCGATTCCACATTGAACGATGCCTCTTTCTTCAAGAGCAAGCACGCGAGTGTGGTCGATGAACTCTTGATAGGTCTTATCTGAAATAGCGTAGCGTTCTTGTTTTTCTTCCATGGGACGACAACTCACAAATGCACTCAAGGCAAACGTGTTTTATCAAAGCATCGATAAAGACTGGATAGTTTGACAAAACTTTTGGATGTCTTCGAAAAATACACCGCCAAATCATACGGATAAACTACTCACATTGTTCTTAGAGGAGAAATGCGATGCTCTTAACACGTCAATACATAGACAAAGCATTTTGGAAAAAACTGATTGCGATCGGCGTCCCTGTGTCACTGAAATCCATGCTGTTTTCACTGCTCGGCGCGGTGGACATTTTTATGGTGAGCCAACTTGGTGAATCTGCAACGGCCGCGGTTGGCGTTGGTAACCGAATCTTTTTCTTTAACCTCGCCGTGGTGTTTGGATTGTGTGGCGCAGTGACGGTTTTAGCTTCTCAGTATTATGGCTCTGGAAACCTCTCTGGTATACGCAGAACGTTAGCGCAATCTTGGTTTATTTCGCTAGTGGTGACGTTGCCATTTATTTGGCTGTATGTGGTTTATGACACAGAGATAGTCTCTTTTATGGCGGACGATCCTGAGTATGTTGGCTATGCGAGAGAATACTTAGTAGTGACTGGCTTGAGTCTCATAGGCACCGCTGTCGTCGTTCCCATTGAGTCAGTGTTGAGATCCGTCGGTGAAGCGAAGATGCCAACTTACGTCAGCATTGCTGCCATCGTTGTGAATGTCTTCCTCAATGCCGTTTTAATCTTTGGCTTACTCGGATTTCCACAATGGGGGGTGTTTGGGGCTGCTGTCGGTACTTTTATCTCACGCTTTTTCCAAACTGCGGTGCTGGTTTACTTCTTTTGTCGCCGATATTCACATCTGCTCCCTACTCGCTCAGACCGGCTTGAAGGCACAGTAAAGAAGTACCGAAACAAATATTTCAAAGTCTCAATGCCAATGCTTATCCATGATGCATTGTGGACTGGCGGCTTGATTGTCTACAGCATCATTTACGGCCAATTAGGCGTAACTGAACTGGCGATTATCTCGTTCCTATCACCCATTGAAGGTGTGTTGATTTCAACCTTTATGGGATTTGCTGTTGCAGCCTCTGTACTTTTGGGTAATGACATTGGCGCTCAAGAATATGACCGTGTAGAGAAAACCGCTTGGTGGTATGTGTTTACCAGTGCTGTACTCGCAACGATATTATTCTTAGTTGTTTGGGCATGTTCACCATTGATTTTGAACTTGCTGGAGATGAGTCCGCTTACCGATAAGCAAATGGCACTGAATGTATGCTTGGTGTTAGCACTGGGTATGATTCTTCGAGTATTCAACATGGTCGGTATTGGCGGCGTGTTGAAAAGTGGCGCTGATATTCGCTATAGCATCTTCATTGACACATTTGGTCAATGGGCGATTGGCATTCCGCTCACTTACTACACCGGGATGGTGTTAGGTTTACCGCTGCATTGGGTGTTGATGTCGCTACTGGTCGAAGAATTAGTAAAAGGCATTCTAACGACTCACCGAATTCAGTCTAAGCGATGGATTAATAACATGGTTGATGATGACGCTAGCGTGACAGCGTAACTATGAGATTATGCTATGGTTATACAACTAAGAGCTAAAATAACTCTTTGTTTTTAAGGAATAGCTTTAAAGAACTCACACCAAAAGGGCACATTCGAAATATCCGAATGTGCCCTTTTTATATTTGGTTTTTCTTGAGTTGGAACCTTTAAAGCTCAGTAAATCGATGGATGATTTGATTCGAGCTACCTCGCCATTCTAGATTGAGGTCTCGTTTATCTTGCTCGTATTTGCCATCGATTAATGTGTCGATGTATTGCGTCACTTCACGCTGCGCATCGTCTAGCTCTTCAAGCGTGTAACCTGTCCAAACCCAAATATCTTTGCCTGGGCACTCTTCTCTTACGCGTTTTACAAGCTTAAGAATGTGCGGCACGTTCGCTGGATGCAAAGGATCACCACCAGACAGAGATAAACCACGGTGTTTGATACGCGTGTCGTTTAAGTCTGCAATGATTTTGTCTTCCGCCTCTTGCGTGAAAAACACACCAGAATCCAAACGTTGCGTCGACTGGTTATAACAGCCGCGGCACTGGTGTACACAGCCCGACACAAATAGTGTGCAGCGTGTACCTGGTCCGTTAACAACGTCGATCGGATAGTATTGGTGGTAATTCATAATCGTGCCTTGTTTTGCTGGCTAGAAAAGAAAATCAACCCACGACAGGTTGATTTTCATTATTGGGTTTGAGCTTAAGTAAACTTTACAGGTGCTTAACTCGACGCTTCACTTCTTCTTGCTTACCGAAGTTAAACGGACGCGCATCTGGGCTGCCTAGGTAGCCACAAACGCGGCGTGTTACTGACACTTTGGTTGAGTCATGGTTGCCACAGCTTGGGCAAGTGAAGCCTTTACTAGTACAGTCAAACTCGCCGTTGTAGCCACACTCGTAACACTCATCAATTGGCGTGTTAGTACCGTAGTAAGGTACGCGGGTGTAACTGTAGTCCCATACGTTTTCTAGTGCTTCAACGTTACGTTGCATGTTTGGGAACTCGCCGTAACAGATAAAGCCGCCGCTTGAGATTTCTGGGTAAGGCATCTCAAAGTCGATCTTGTCATATGGGTTCACCTTCTTCTCAACATCTAGGTGGAAGCTGTTGGTGTAGTAACCTTTGTCTGTTACGCCTTTAATTACGCCGAACTCTTTAGCGTCGATGCGGCAGAAACGGCTACATAGGTTTTCACTTGGCGTTGCGTATAGGCTGAAACCGTAACCAGTATCTTCTGCCCAACCGTTTACTGTGTCTTTCAGGTGCTTGATGATTGCTACTGCTTTTTCACGCAGAACAGCGTCATCGTAAACGTGCGCTTCTGTACCGAATAGCGCGTTGATTGTCTCGTGTACACCGATGTAACCAAGAGAAATAGACGCACGACCGTTCTTGAAGATATCTGCGATTGAGTCGTCTGCTTTCAGACGAACACCACACGCACCTTCCATGTAAAGGATCGGAGCAACACGTGCTTTCACGTTTTCTAGACGAGAGATACGTGTTTCTAGTGCTTTACGTGCAAGGCGTAGGCGATCGTTTAGAAGCTCGTAGAATTTCTCTTCACTGCCGTTTGCACGAATAGCGATACGAGGAAGGTTCAAGCTTACTACGCCAAGGTTGTTACGACCTTCGTGAATCAGCTCGCCGTTTTCTTCGTAAGTACCAAGGAAGCTACGACAGCCCATCGGTGTTTTGAATGAACCCGTTACTTCCACTACTTTGTCGTAGTTAAGAATGTCTGGGTACATACGCTTAGACGCACACTCAAGCGCAAGTTGCTTGATGTCGTAGTTTGGATCTTCTGATTTGTGGTTCAAGCCATCTTTGATGCCGAATACAAGTTTAGGGAATACCGCTGTTTTACGGTTCTTACCTAGACCTGCAATGCGGTTCTTCAGAATCGATTTCTGGATAAGACGTGATGCCCAGCTTGTACCAAGACCAAAACCGAACGTAACGAATGGTGTTTGACCGTTCGCCGTGTGTAGCGTGTTTACTTCGTATTCTAGAGATTGGAACGCGTCGTAACACTCTTTCTCAGTGCGTGCTTTTGCGAACTCTTCTGGCTCAGCAATGTTCCACTCTTTTGCGATCTCTAGGTGTTTCTCGTAGCTTGTGATTACGTACGGTTCTAGAACTTCATCAATACGGTTAATGGTTGTACCGCCGTAAATGTGGCTCGCTACTTGAGCAATGATCTGTGCCGTTACTGCTGTTGCAGTAGAGATTGATTTTGGCGTATCAATCTCAGCGTTACCCATTTTAAAGCCGTGCGTTAGCATGCCTTTAAGATCGATAAGCATACAGTTAAACATTGGGAAGAACGGTGCGTAATCCAAATCGTGGTAGTGAATGTCACCTACTTCGTGCGCTTGAACCACATCGCGAGGAAGGATATGTGTCTTCGCGTAGTGTTTCGCAACGATACCAGCCAACAAGTCACGTTGAGTCGGAATTACTTTACCGTCTTTGTTCGCGTTCTCGTTGATTAGGTCTAGGTTACTTTCTTCAATCAGGCCTTCGATTTCGCGAGTGAGTGCGCTTTGCTTCTCACGAGCGATGTCGCGATCGTGGCGGTATTCAATGTAAGAACGTGCTAGGGCTTTGTAAGGACCTTGCATGAGTTCATTTTCGACTAAGTCTTGAATCTCATGAATGTGAACCTCATCGTGATCCTGAAGCTGTAACTCAACTGCCAGAGCAACATTTAGTGCATAAATGGCGACATCTTTGTCTTTGTTTTCCGCTGCGGCTTCTACTGCTGCTTGGATACGATCCCTGTTGAACGGAGCTCTTGAGCCGTCACGCTTGATTACGATTGGTTTCACTTTTTCTCCTTACCCCAAAATACTCACAGACTTATCCACAAATACACTATATGGGGTTGTTTCTTATTCTGATGACACAATATATTGTGGCGTATTTAACGAGAAGCACCAATTGAAAACATTGATTTTGATCAATAAAAAATGGGTAGCGAACAAGAACAAATCGATCTTATTGGCGTTGATCTCAGTTGCGAAGAAAACTGTGAAAATTGCAAAATTGGAGCGAAATCCACTTGCTTTTTTTCGAGGTCTTATAGGATAAAGGATGGAAAGGAATGCGCTAAATAATAGGAGTGCAACAGACCAAAATGCGATCACTTTTTGTCACGACGATATTACTTTTTAGTTCTTTTTCATTTGCTCAAAATTCCGTCAACTTAACCAGCTGGAATATTGAATGGTTATCTATAGATGGTGGAAAAGTGTCGAGAACACCACAAGATTTTGAAAAGCTGAACCACTATGTGGATAAAACACAAGCCGACATTCTCGCTTTTCAAGAAGTCGAGAGTGCCGCTGCTGTCCAAAAAGCCGTTGGCAATGACTTCACTATTTATCTTTCCGATCGTTCAAACGCCTCTAACCGACACCTTCAGTTCAATGACACCAATCAATACACAGGTTTTGCGGTACGTAATGGTACGAGCATGTTGGACAAGCCAGACTTTTCTATCACACGAGGTAACAGCAAGCTCCGCTTCGCTAGCTACCTTGTTTTGAATCCAGACCAAGATAACGAAACTCACCTACTCTCTGTGCACCTAAAAGCTGGTTGCAGTGGTGCGTATCGCAATAACCGCGATTGTAAGATAGTGAAACAACAGGGACAGGCACTAGCCAAATGGATAAAAGCGCGTGAGGACAACAAACAACAATATGTAGTGCTTGGCGACTTTAACCACAATTTGGGTTATCGAGGAGATTGGTTATGGGAAGTGCTATTGGACAATACCGATGCAAAGCTAGTGACCAAAAATACCAAAGCGGAATGTAAAGTGCGTTCTAATCGTAATCCGAAGAAAACTCACCAATTCCGCTCTGTGATCGATCACATCATTGTGAGTGGTGACTTAAAGGCGTCGTCTGGTGTTCAAACCGTTTTCAAAACACAAGATGTGCTCGACTACAAACTGAGTGATCATTGTCCGGTTTCTACGACACTCACTTTTTAGAATTGAAGTACTCTTTTTGCGTTGAAGAACTCTTTAGCCGCGAACAATTGTTTTAGCGGTGAATGACCCAACCAACATTGCCGCTATAAAGAGCAGAACTTGTGTGTTGCCAGTAAAGAGGCTGGCAACCGCAGGACCAGGACACACGCCAAGTAAGCCCCAACCAATACCAAACATTGCCGCACCGCCAACTAACCTTTTGTCTATCGCTTTAGAAGTTGGACAAATAATCTCATTACCAAACACAGATTCACTTCTTGGCTTTATTAATAACAGATAAGCAGGACCGAACACCGCAAGTGCTCCCCCCATAACGAAGGCTAAGCTTGGATCCCATTCTCCGGTAATATCTAGGAAGCCAATCACTTTTGCCGGATCAGCCATACCGGAAATCACCATACCAATGCCAAAAAGCGCACCAGAAAATGCGACAATGAAAATTTGTTTAATACTTTTCATTACGTGAGTTTTCATAACGACCCTATTCCTCACGATACCAGTAAGACGGTTAACATGGCTGTGGCCATAAAAGTACACGTCGCAACGACGGAACGGACAGAGAAACGCCCCATCCCACAAATGCCATGACCACTTGTGCAACCATTACCAATACGCGTACCCACCCCAACAAACAAACCAGCTACTACAACCAAACCAAGATTGCCGCTGTACTCAGTTGGTACATGCCCGCCAAGAACATAAACGGCAAACACACCACCCAATGCCATCGCAATTAAAAACACAATTCGCCAAACTCTGTCGGCATTCTCAACAGCGCCATTTAATATCCCGCTGATTCCCGCGGTCTTGCCATTGAAAAGCATCAATACTACCGCTGATGCGCCAACCATGACCCCGCCCAAAAGCGACACCCAAGGAACTTCAAACATAACAACCACCTGTATAAAGTTTTGAATTACTGCTTACAGAAAACTTGGTTAAACGCTTCGATCAGCGGAGCGACTCTTCCATCAGAAATCGAATAGAACACCTGCTGAGAAACCTTTCGAGCTTTGATGATGTCGTGTTTTCTCAATACGGTGAGGTGTTGTGAAAAGGCTGATTGGCTTAATGTTGAGCCTTCAAACAGTTCACCGACCCCTTTTTCGCCTTCAATTAGCTTGCACATCACGATTAAGCGCTCCGGATGAGCCATAATTTTAAGTAGCTCACTCGCTTCGGTCGCGCTTTGTAGCATACTGTCGCCCATTCTTATGCCCCTTCATCAATACGTTAAGTTTCATTAGATATTACTAATTAACATTATTAAGTCAATGCTAATGTAGTTAAATTAACATTAGACATAGCTAAATTAAATAAGTAAGGTGTAGGCGTTTTCGATCATTCAGTAGGAGAAGTCCATGAGCAAAATCGTGATTATTGGTGGTGTTGCTGGCGGTGCATCTGCAGCAGCTCGCGCTCGTCGTCTTAGTGAAGACGCAGAAATCATCATGTTTGAACGCGGTCCATTTGTATCATTAGTTAACTAGATGATGGACGACATAGAAGTTAATTTTAAATTGCTCTTAATATCATCTTAAAAACAAACAAAAGTTCACTTGTTTTTGAGTGTATTGTTATTTGTTTTTAACTCGCTTAGTTGGAGTGTCTATATGACCAAAATTATCATTGTCGGTGGTGTAGCTGGCGGTGCATCAGCAGCAGCCCGCGCTCGTCGTTTAAGTGAAGATGCAGAAATTATTATGTTCGAACGAGGAAGTTTTGTGTCTTTTGCTAACTGTGGCCTTCCCTACCACATCGGTGGTGACATCAAAGATCGCAGTAAATTATTGCTACAAACACCAGAAAGCTTTTTAGCACGTTTCAACGTTGATGTTCGTGTAATGAATGAAGTGGTATCGATAAACCGACAAGACAAAACTGTCATAGTAAAAAACCTTCTTGATGGCTCAGAATACGAAGAAACATACGACTTCTTATTACTTAGCCCAGGTGCAGGCCCGATCGTTCCACCAATTCCTGGACTAGATAACCCACTAACGCACTCACTACGTAATATCCCTGATATGGATCGGATTATTGAAACGATCCAGATGAACAAGCCAGAGCATGCCACCGTTGTCGGTGGTGGTTTTATTGGCTTAGAAATGATGGAAGCTTTCTATCAACTAGGCATCAAAACTTCGCTAATTGAAATGGCTGACCAAGTGATGACACCTGTGGATCGTGAAATGGCAGGATTTGCGCATGCCGAAATTCTTCAGAAAGGCATCGACCTAAAACTTGGTGTCGCCCTTGAAGCGGTTGAATATATCCCAAACAAGCACATGGCAACCGTTGAAGCAGGTGAAAGCGAAATGCACCAACGTATTGAAGGCGAGTTAAAGCTCAAGCTTAATAATGGTGAAGAGCTGACAACAGATATCTTGATCATGGCGATTGGTGTTCGTCCTGAGACAAAACTTGCGCAAGAAGCAGGGCTTCAAATTGGTGCTCTAGGTGGTATTTATACCAATGAATACATGCAAACTAACGATCCTACAATTTATGCCGTTGGGGATGCCGTTGAGGAAAAAGACTTTGTTACGGGCGAACAAACACTTGTTCCATTAGCAGGCCCTGCTAACCGTCAAGGCCGCATGGCGGCAGACAACATGCTAGGTCGTCAAGAAACTTACCAAGGTACGCAAGGCACAGCTATATGTAAGATCTTTGATTTAGCCGTAGCATCTACTGGTAAAAATGAGAAACAATTGAAACGTGACAACATCACTTATGAAAAAGTCTACGTGCACACAGCAAGTCATGCGAGTTACTACCCTGGCGCAGAAATTGTTTCATTCAAAATGCTGTTTGACCCAACAACTGGCAAAATCTTTGGTGCACAAGCCGTTGGTAAAGATGGTGTCGATAAACGCATTGACGTAATGGCGGTAGCTCAGCGTGCAGGTATGACTGTGGAACAGTTACAACATCTAGAGTTAACTTACGCGCCCCCTTACGGCAGTGCAAAAGACGTAATAAACCAAGCTGCATTTGTAGCAAACAACATAATCAAAGGTGATGCAATTGCAATTCACTATGATGAAATAGATACCTTAACTGAAGACCAAGTGCTGCTTGACGTTCGCAACCCAGGAGAACTTGAAAGTGTTGGCTCTATAAAAAATGCAATTAACATTCCTGTCGATCAATTGCGTCATCGTATGCACGAACTTCCAAAAGACAAAGAAATCGTGATTTATTGTCAAGTTGGATTACGTGGTAACGTTGCGTATCGCCAACTTGTCAACTCAGGCTTTAAAGCTCGCAACCTGCTTGGTGGTTACCGTACTTACAAGTTTGCGAGAGCTTAATACCACCGAGAACGCTATTCATTTTTGAGTGGAACACAAAACAAAGTCTTAGAATTAAAAAAGCGAGCCTCAAGGCTCGCTTTAATTTCTTTATTTGATAGTCATTGAATTTAAAGTCTACCGTCAATTAGGCGCACTCCGACTCTAAGTTTTTATTAAACTTCAACAAGCCTAAAATAAGAAGTTAATTTTGGCATAACCAGCAATGACTCCGCAAATAATTTAAATACAGCCCGCATTACAAAAAATATTAATAATATAAACAACCCAACATCGTTTTATTTATAAATAAAATTCAATCGATTCCATCTTATTTATACCATAAGAATAATTTTACTTAACTTAGTTACGATCTTTAAATAACTGATATATATGCACTAATGCTGCATGCGTAGGTAAGTGTTGTCACTGAACTAAAAATTATGAAGCGATAATTTAATGTTTTAGGCAACATTTGCACTGTCTCCGAACGCATTCGGTATATTGTTTTGGGTTTAATTACAATTTATTTTATGTATAAAGTAAATTTAGATATAGCGCAGATTTATAATAATGGTTATAATATAAAAATAAGTAACAAGCGGATACTACAATCCCCAATTTGTCCCAAATAGTAGATTTCCGCAACTTAAGCCTCCCCCTGGGGGTACGTTGCGCTAACATGCTCCGCAGTTAGCGCTAGAATCCAAAGATACTCGCTGTGACTTAAACCTAAAATAATAATAAGAGTCATATAAAATGAATAATTATGAAAAAGAACTAGAACATCTAATTGTAGCTATAATTAAAAAACTAAATAGGAATAACAAGCAAGAATTAAAGAAGTTAATAAACATCACTAAGCTTGAACCTGACACTCTTAAGGTTGTGATCTCTATACTTATGCCTAGTTATGAAGAATGTCAGAATTTAGCTACTGAAGAATTCTACAATGATGCAATACAACTCATTACATCTTCGATCTACATTGCTCGCAACCCTGATTTATTTGAAGAAAAAAAGTGTCTTGAATATGCGTTCAAGACAACTGCATTGATCATTGCTTCAATTAAAAAAGATCGCAAAGCAACTGAAGATTTATACGTTAAGTCAGTCAAAACAAATTTGACTCAAGCTGAATACGACAAACTCCAACATCTACGTAAATCTCTAAATTACTCATCAATAGCAGCATTCATAAGAGACGCGGCTATACAAGCACTAGATGTAAAACCTCAGCAAGACAACGCGTTTCAACAGTACTTTGAGGAAACATCAAAGCTATCTAAAGCAATACGTGACATCGCAGAAAATCTTGACGATAAGCAGTCTACTAACAAACTACACGCACAGCTTAAAGCTTTAAAGAAACAAATAGACAGCACACGTAAACTAGCGGTTGATTCTCACTCTTCAGTAACTGCAAAGATACTTGCTAAAAAACACCTATCCGCTCGTCAACTGGAAATCTTACTTAAAGAAAAGCTAGAAGAAGAAAAGAACCAATAACCCTTTATATACCCTCTCTATGCAGAGAGAGGGTTCTCTACTTATAATAATAACGAGAACTCTAAACATGATTATTACAGAACTTGAATGTACAAGAAGCAAACAAACAGAAAAAGACGTAGAACACCTTGTAGAATACGGCGCTAAACAAAATGACGTAAAGAACCTAATCAGATATGGCGCTGGCAAAACAAAAGACGCCCCTGCCTCTGAAGGTGGCTCCTTTTTCATCTGCGCCAACGAGATCGACTGCATTGACGCAGATCTAGGCGATGAAGCAACAAGCATCGATTGGCACGACGCTATTACAGAGCTGCAAAGTAGCTACAAGCACAACCCTGCTGTTAAACACCCATTCCGCCACTTCGTAATCTCTATTGGTGAAAATGAGTCTTTAGCAGATAAGCAATGGCGAAGAGTAGCAAGAGAAACAATGTCTCATCTCGGCTACAACAACGCACGCTACATCGCTTTCAGACATGCTGATACTGAAAACAGTCACATTCACATCACCGTAAGCACGCAAGATTTGTCAACAAACAAGGTGATATCTAACTGGTTTTCTATAGAAAGAGCCCAGGAGATGATGAGAAAATTTGAGAAAGAATTTGGCCTCAAGGAGCTAGAAAATTCACGAGATGCAATTTCAAACAATAATGTGCTAGTCAGCGACTTACATACTCCTGAAAAAGTCAAG
Organism: Vibrio sp. D173a; assembly: GCF_030248475.1. Taxonomy (NCBI): domain Bacteria; kingdom Pseudomonadati; phylum Pseudomonadota; class Gammaproteobacteria; order Vibrionales; family Vibrionaceae; genus Vibrio; species Vibrio sp. D173a. The sequence goes on along the minus strand of NZ_JAHGAH010000136.1, from coordinate 34,231 downwards.
ATGATGATGAGACGACTCGTAGATAATGCAATTGGCAACATGGAAAAGCGCATACTAGCTTTTGAAAAACTGCCCGCAATTCATCCCGTCAAAGCAGATAACGAAAAGCATATCTGTCGCTCTCTGCCACTTTTTAAGTCTTATTTAATGTGTGAAGGTATAGAGATTACACTTAAAGAAGATGTAAAAAACGGTAAGTTCATCGGTCTCATCTATCACTTCAAAGACTATTCAATTCCAGCAGGAAAGCTACGCTCTGGCAATAAATATACAATTGGCGGACTCATTAGAAGGGGCGTGCTGGACGAAAGCTCTCATTTAATTTCTAGCTACGATGCTGAAATGACAGAACAAATGAAAGCACAAATAGATACTGATTACGAAATTTTCATTGCAAGAAGAAAAGAAGCTGAACATAAAGCTGAGAAAGTGAAGAACACCATGAAGGATTGGGATAAACAAGAACACGCTTTACTCATATTTTCAGCTCATAAACGCTACGAAAAAGAAGTGCAAGAAGCCCTCGACTACTGGCTATATCACGGAAAACAAATCAAGAACAAACGAATGCGTCCTGTTTTACATGCCACTTACGAGATGGAAAAAGGCATACATAAAGGCTCAGGCAAACTTACTAAATTCCTAGAGTTACTTTTGATTATTTTTTTTGAAATGAGCAAAAAGCAAAGATGGGATTTGCGCATTACCGTAATTAAAGCTGATGATGACATTGACAGTTTGCAAGATAGATTAGATGTCGAAATTCACAACAACGATCATGTAAATATGATTTTGGCGCATGAGGAACACATGAAAAAGGCATCTAAAGAGAGAGTAAATAATCTAAGCTTATAATCCAAAAGAACACAGCTCCCAGCATAAGAATCACAGGGAGTTATGTTGGCAAGCAAGTTCATCACAATTCATCATTAGTTAATGAAAAGATTATCTAATGCCACACGCCTTTTCTCAAAAAGAAAAAATCGCAAACAAAACAACCATTTAAAACAAACCCATCGTCATGTTCATTAAGAATCATCAAGAAATAATGAAAAGATTTACTTATACATAAGTTTCTTATTTAGATTCTCATTGTGTAATCAAACATCTAAGCTTTAAAATAAAAGAGACATCAAAAACTATATTGCAAATCTAAATATAATGTTATAATTTAATTATAAGTTAAAAATAACCATAATAATAAATATAATAATATGAACATTTTTAAAAAAATAAATAATGAATTAACTGATAGCCTTACAGTTACACCTAAACGGAAAAAACACCCTATTCCGCGCTTTCAAAAAAATAAAAGCGGCAAGATGCTTTACATCATTGTTCGAGATCCCGAGTTGAAAAACTCTAGCGGCAATGCAACGCATATAACATTAATAAAGCTACCTATCAACGCCCCCACATGCCCACGCTCTATAAAAGACTTAATTGCAAATTACGGCACGGAAGAAGCCAGATCTGGAAAGTACGAAATAACTGGGCATAACTTTGAAGAAATTATGTCTCACTTCAAGCCCGCTAATTCGCTATACAAGAAGTACAGAAAAGAAGAATTGCATGAAAAGCAAAGTGTTGTTGTCAATTCAAAAGAAGAGCAAGTCTGTAAGATTGCAGCATTGATACATCAGGCATCAGATGCTTTTGACGCTCTGGAGAGTGAAGATGAGATTGATGTTCTCGAAGCACAAGAAATTCATCAAGCTTTATATAGAGTGCAAAACAGACTTAGAGCAGTAAGAATGACTGATATGTTTTACAACGAGTTTCTCTTTAAAGAAGATGATAAAAAAGCTATTGAGCATATGTGCAGTAAGCGTAAGTTTAATCTTGAAGACAAAGCAAGCTTGATGAGATTCGTTAATGTCGTTTCTAAGCTGACCCCTTTAAAGCATCGTAGCTCATCGAAAACTGCAACAAAAGCAGTAGCAGTAAGAAGAAAGATCGAAGAACTTAAACAAAAAGAAGAATAGAGCTAACAGCCCCAGGGCTGTTATTTTGTGCTTTGGCCCAGCTCGACTTACTAGTGCACAATGAAGTTACCCTTGACTGCGGGTAAATGCAAAACTACCCTTTCTCGGGTGTAAACGAGGAATTATTATGTTGATAACATCATCTAAACAGTTAGCAATTCATCTACGTGACGAAAGAAAAAGCAAGAATCTGTCTCAAGTCAAAGTTGCCGACCCTGTAGGCCTAAAACAAGACACTGTTTCTAAGTTTGAGGTTAACCCAGAGACCACCAGAATTCAGACGCTATTTCGCATTTTATCGTCGCTAAATTTGGAAATGCATATTGTTCAGAAAGGCGAAAGCATCTATTCAAACCCTGATGATGATAACGAAGAGAAATGGTGAGTGAAGCAATGTCTTGTTTAACATTTAACTTGTCACAGTTTTGATTGTACTTGTATAAGAAAGAACAAGCGCCCAATTTGAGCGCTTCTCATTTTATGTTTTATAAGTTATGCAAAGATTTAGATGCCCTATTAGTTGTAGTGAAGACGATGGCGTGTTTAAAACCTTCCCAGACACATTATATCTACCTATGACGATGAAATCGTATACTTACCTAAAGGGCTTCCCTCTTCGTATCTTGGCATGATGCAAACTACAAATATGTTTGGAATACTGTTTTCAATTTCTTCTAGCTTTTCATATACAAGCGTTTGTTCTTCTTCACTACACAATACATCTGCATTCCATACGTCTTTGAACTCACCTAAGCAGTTTTCTTTGAACATTATTGATGCTACTGCTGTTTTCTTCTGAGGTGACTTATCTATGTTTATAAAGAACTCACGATGTAAGTCAATTTTCTCATATGTACTCAGTTCTGTATTGTTTTCATAGTCGTCAAAGTGATCAAAATCATCAACGTCAAATTCATCATCACACTCTAAATCTTCATAGTCATAATCAGGTTCAAAGCGAGAGAAAATTCCTGTTACAGCCATAAACACTGCTTCTTTCAATTCTTCATCAGTTGCATTTTCATATTGCGTTACAACTGGGTTTACAGTCCCATCAAGAACTAACTTGAGCATGATTGATAGCTGTAAACTTTGCCATTGTGGTACGTACTTTCTAAGGTATTCAACCGACTTTGCCGCAGCTTGTTTTTGGAATTCTCTTGTCAAGCCCTCTGTACCACAACCTAATTGCCCTGCTTTAAACATATTATGGGTATATAGAAATTGGTCATAATCCCAGATCCCCTGTAAGTAAAGAGCGGCAGCACATGTACGACGTGCATACCAATAAGCCATGAACACTTCAGGTTTTGGCTGAGGGTTATCATCAATAAAAACGCCTAAATCGTTGTATGCGTCAACAAAAGCAAAGTCTGTGTGGTGTTTTCGCTTAACCAGCTTAGCTAGATCTTTTTTAAAAAATGAGAACATTTTCGTACCTTAAAATTTGGACGCGCGGATAATACGCTCTTTTTTAGAAAATGCTACTAAATGCCTATAGCTAATTGTTCCCATTGTTTCTCTATTCTTACGGCCAATGGGTGCGACAACCACGCTGGCCTGATACGTTAAGCTCTTATCAAGAACTCCCCAATCACAATTCACTTTTAATTGATACCTGACCCAAAATGGTTCATACTTCGCCCAAATAAAAAATAGTAATAATTTCATGGATAATCTCAACTACGCACAAAAGCAGAGACTCGCCTACATTGACTTTAAGTTAATGTTTGTTGGTCACTTTATGCGCTCAGAAGTCGTCGAGCACTTTAAGATGGGGCTATCTAACGCGACTCGTGACATCAACCTCTATAAAGAATTAGCGCCCAACAACCTCGTCTACGACAACGCTGAGAAACGCTATTTTCAAACCAATACGTTCAGCCCGTTGTTTAACCACAATGCAACAGAAACGCTCGGTAAATTGGCAAATAAACTGGCAGGTGAAGACAGCGTGATCAACGGCTTAGGCATCCCGTTCGAAACGCCTAGTCAACTCAATGTTCCTAACATCAACATTATCTCTGTTCTGACGCAAGCAGCACTGAACGGTAAAGCCATAAAAATTAACTACGTATCTATAAGCAGTGGTGAGAGCAATCGAACCATCATCCCACACTCGCTTATTGATAATGGGCTACGTTGGCATATCCGTGCTTACGACTGCCATAGCAACCAATTTCGTGACTTCGTGATATCACGAATTACCAAGGCAGCATTGCTAGACCAAGAGATTAGTAATGAACAAACCATGCTCGCTGACAAGCAATGGCTGCGATTTGTTCCACTAGAGCTAGTGCCTCACCCTAAAAACATCGTGCATCCTAAAGCTATTGAACTCGACTATTCGATGAATGGCGGGATGTTAAAGCTTGAAGTTAGGGCCGCACTTACTGGGTATCTGTTACGTCGCTGGAATGTAGATTGTTCGGAAAATGCTACTCAACGAAGTGCTGAGCATCAATTATGGCTTGCAAACAGACCAACATTATATGGTGTCGATAATCTCCACCTTGCATCTGGTTATAATGACGAAACCACCCCGACTTCCAAAAATGAAGCAATCCAACTCAATTAGGATACGAACATGACTGAATATAAAAAATATCTTGGCGATCTGATCGGTGGCAGCCTAATGATAAAAGAGAGTCAGTTGATTGCGGATTTGCTGCTTACTCAACCAAGTAAAGAACAGTGGGATGATGCGATCGTGAATCAAAACATCTTACAAAAACGCTCCCCAGCTTCAGCCAAACGTAATGCTTCAACCATCAAAAAACGCATTGGCTCCCTGAGTAACGAGTTTTTGTCTGCCTTAGCAAATGCCAACCATGAGGCAGCAGCCCAATTGATGATGGCGGCCACTCTTATTAATTCGCCTCTCTTAGCGGATTTCATGCGAACCGTCGTTATGGACGCGAAACGCATGTATAGAGAAAGCATCGACAGCAAAGATTGGGAATACTTCTGGGAAGATAAATGCCGCCTCTATCCAGAGTTTGCTGAGATGTCTGAATCATCGACTTATAAGATTGCACAAGTCGCATTTAAAGTTATGACTGACGGTGGTTTTCTGGAAAGTACAAAATCTAAGGTTTTAACCAATATCTACATAGAGCCTGATGTTCGTTCACTCCTCATAGAAATGGACCAAGAAGACATTATCCAAGCGATGGAGGCTTACTGATGAAGCAATTACAACAACGACTCGATTCCATCCAAGAACGTTTAGAGAGCGAAGGCTTTCTTCAAAATAAAGAACTTGGCGGTGAGATCGGTTTCTACATTTTCGATTACAAACCAGAGCATGAAATCGCCGTGCGTGAACATATCGCCATACTCGAAAAGAAACTGAGCAATCGTGGGTATACGTTCGCGAGCATTAACTTATTCGAAATGATCGTGAAACTTTTAGAGTCGCGCCGCCTCCTTGATAAAGCATTTAAAATGCAGTTTGAAAAAGGTGATGATGCCCTTTTCAAAGCGCTAAAAGGTCCTTTAGAACAAAACCGAGTCGCAGAGTTTATCGTCAATGAAGCAAACATCGACAACTGTGATTTTATCCTACTTTACGGTTTAGGCAGTGTATGGCCTATCGTTCGCGGGCACGGACTACTCAATGCTTTACACGCTAAAGTTGGTCAAGTGCCTACCGTCATGTTCTACCCAGGAGAATACGATGGTGCTGCGCTAAAACCATTCGGGCGCGTCGAATCAAATAACTATTATCGCGCTTTTAAGCTCGCATAATTCAATTAAATAATGTGCTACTGGTTACAAAGTGCCGTAACCCATCACACAACCAAATTAAAATAAAGTTTAGCTAGGAAACCATCATGCAGTTACAGAAGCTATTTACTAAAGATATTACCCGCCCTATCAATGGCGTGGTAAAAGCCGATCAAGTTGAAAATGATACCGTCTTTGTCGAATTAGACGAATACGTGATCACTGCCGAGCTTAAGGGTCATATTGAGCAGTTCTTCAAATATTACATGCCATCAGTCGATGATCCTAAAAAAGCATCAATGACAGGCAAATCTGGCATTTGGGTTTCAGGCTTCTTCGGCTCTGGTAAATCGCACTTCATTAAAATTATGTCCTACTTGCTAAAGAACGTAGAGACAAACCATGATGGCGAAAGCAAACGTGCAATCAACTTCTTCGAAGAAAAACTTGAAGAAGACCAGATGCTACTTGGTGATATGCGTCGTGCAATCAACAAGGAAAACAACGTCATTCTATTTAACATCGATAGCCGCGCCGATACCGATGATAAAGAAGATGCCATCCTGAAAGTATTCCTCAAAGTATTTAACGAGAAAATGGGATACTCAGGCGATCACGCTCATATAGCCGATCTTGAACGAGATCTGGATGCTCGTGGCAAACTACAAGAATTTCACCAAGTATTTGAAGAGTTGTCAGGGTCATCATGGCTAGAAGAACGTGACTCTTATGACTTTTACCGCGATGACCTTGCCGCAGCCTTTGCCCAAGTGACAGGACAGTCCGAAGAAGCAGGTCGCCAAGCTATCGAGCGTCTAGAGAACAACTTCAGCCTAGACATCCAAAATTTCTGTAAGTGGGTAAAACAGTACCTTGACGGCAGCCCAGAGCGTCGTATTCACTTCTTCGTGGATGAAATTGGTCAATATATTGGTCAGAACACGCAGATGATGCTAAAGCTACAAACCATCACAGAAAACCTTGGCACCATTTGTGAAGGCCGTGCATGGGTTGTGGTTACATCTCAAGAGGATATGGATGCTGTACTGGGTAAAATGCAAGAAGGCTCTCGTAAGAATGACTTCTCGCGAATCCAACAACGTTTCGACCGCATCTCTCTTTCAAGTTCAAACGTTAACGAAGTGATTGAAAAACGTCTGCTCGACAAAACAGAACCAGCCAAAGCAGCGCTGGCGCAATTGTATAATGAGAAAGGCGATATCATTCGTAATCACCTAAGTTTTGAGCGCACAAACAAAGCGGAATTCTCTAACTTCACAGGAACAGATAACTTCATTTCAAGTTACCCGTTTGCCCCGTACCAATATAACCTTGTTCAAAAGGTATTTTCTGGCATCAGTCAAGCTGGTGCAGCAGGTACACACCTTGCTAAAGGTGAACGTTCACTTATTGAAGCGTTCCAAACCGCAACAAATCAATTTGTGTCCGATGATATTGGTCGTTTGATCCCGCTATACAGTTTTTACCCGTCGATTAAGAAGTTCCTCGATACCGCTGTAGTACGCGACATTAACCAAGCGGCTGAAAAAAGCTCAATCAATACTTTTTCTGTTCAAGTTCTGCAAACGTTATTTATGATCCGCTACGTTGATGAGATGAAATCCACCATCGACAACATTATTACCCTATGTATTAATGAGGTAGATCAGGATGTACGTGAACTTCGTGTAGACATCACTAACAGCCTAGATGCACTAGAAAACAACAACCTGATTGCTCGTCAAGGGGATGAATACATCTTCCTGACCAATGAAGAAAAAGAAATCGAGAAGGAAATCCAAAATACAGAGATCGAATCCTCTGACGAAACAGCAGAGTTAAGCAAAATCCTTTTTGAAGAGATCTTAAAAACGAACAATAACTACCGTTACCCAGAAAACAAGCAGGACTTCCCTGTTTCACGCTTCTGTAATGGTCAACCATTTGACCGCACGACGGATAACGACCTGTTATTGAAAGTGATCTCACCTATCGATTCTAGCTATTATGAAATGAACGATGCGGTTTGTGGCAACGAGTCATCCGACTCCATTCTACTCAAACTTAAAGACCAAACTCGCCTGTTCGGTGAGCTAGGCACTTACATCCGTACTGCGAAATACACCAAGCGCAACGCAGGTCGTGACGCAGAGATGGAAGTTTTGATTCGAGCAAAAGCGGCGGAAAACAGTGCTCGTCGCAAACAAATCGTTTCAGAACTAGAAGAACTCATCAAGCAATCAGATTTCTACGTTTTAGGTCAAAACTACACCACGAAAGGTACAACCCCAAGTGCCATTGTTGATAACGCCTACTGCCATGTTATTGAGAATACGTTCAGTAAACTAAAATACGTTAAACCGTATAACGGTGATATTCGCCAGCAAATTCAACAAACCCTAATTGTCGACGATCTAAGCCAGATGAACATCGATTTAACTGACGTTGAAGCCAACCCTCGTGCCATCGCTGAAATGGAACAACATATCGCAATCAGTGATGAATATGGTCGCCCTATCACTGCGGGTGACATGGTGAAGAAGTTCTCTCGTCGTCCTTATGGTTGGAATGATAACGAAATCATTCTAATGATTGCCCGTTTAGCTGTCGCAAACAAGTTGACACTGCAAGCGAACCAACAAGATGTGGCTCTACGCAGTGCGTTTGAGCATCTCGATAAAACGGCAAAACGAGCAAACCTACGCATTCGCCGAGTTCAACAACAATCGGAAGCCAACCTAAAGAAAGCGGCAGGCCTTTATAAAAGCATTTTCGAGAAAAATGCACCAACAACAGAAAAAGAGTTGTTTGAACAAGCAAGCGTTCTTTTGAAAGGCAAGCTAGCAAAACTCAAGGATTTCAAAGCAAAATCAACCACAGGTTACTTCCCTGGCACAAACGAAATCGAAGATGGCATTATGCTGCTCTCTGCCCTGCTTGAACAACAAGGCAGCTACAAGTTCATTGATGAGTTACTTCGCAAAGGTAACGACTTAGAAGATTTTGTCGAAGATTTCGAAGATCTCGAAACGTTTTACGAAAAGCAATTCTCAACTTGGCAAACACTCGCAAACGCGTTGAATGTCGAGTTCGCAAAAAACCGCTACCTACTAGAAACTTCTGAGCAAGCAAAATCTGCACTGGATAAGCTAGAAGCGATTTACAAGGATAAGCGCCCTTACGGCAAAATTCGCAATGTTCAAGGCTTAATTGAAGAAGTACAAGCAGTAAATAGCGAGCTTCTTGCCAATAGCCGACGTGTTGCCGCAACCAAACTACAAACGGCAATTGAAGATGTTCAACAACATATTTCTGAAGCAAAAGCACCTGACACCATCAGTAATAATGCGCTTCGACCGCTTCAATTGTCTCTTCAACGTTTGGACAAACTAACGAGCATTGCAGAAGTTAATGAAGAAGTACGTAATTCAGATGAGTTAGTCGAACAAGCTGAGCAGATCATTAATGCTTACATTGACCAACAAGCGAAAGCAGCAGAGCAAGCTAAACGTGAGGCAGAAAAAGTAACAACAGCCACTAATGGTAACGGCACACTTGATTTACAGCCAAGCGATGCCGATAGCTATGGTGCAACCACGGCTACTGATACGCTAAAGGTTGCTGAGCCATCAATAGCAAAACCAAAAGCTAAAAAAGTTGTCACTTTTGATACAGGTTCAATCTTCAAAGAGCTTGGCGATAGCAGCTACCTTGAAACAGAAGCGGAGCTAGAAGCCTACCTGTCGGCACTAAAAATACAATTATCCGACTTAATTGCGTCTAATCACAAAGTTCGAATTAAATAGCCTAGTAATAATTAAGGCTTATTAAACAGGATTACCACACTCTCTAAGTGTGGTAATCCTTATAATTTAACGTCAATTGACTACTCAAACGATAAACAACATGAATAGTGCTCAATCGCCATTACTAAATTTAGGCTTAGACTACCTAAAACAAATGACAAATGCCTCCAACGCAACGTTTCATGACGGTCAATGGGAAGCAATTAGTGGGCTTGTAGAAAGACAAAATCAGCTACTCGTCGTTCAAAGAACTGGTTGGGGTAAAAGTGCGGTTTACTTCATCGCGACAAAACTACGCCGTATGCAAGGTCACGGGCCTAGTATCATTATATCGCCGCTTTTATCTTTGATCCGAAACCAAATTGAAAGTGCGGCTAAACTCGGCCTCAATGTCGTCTCATACAACTCTTCCATGAATCAGTATGAGAAAACCCATGCTGAGCGTCAGATCCTATCTCGCACAGTGGACGCAATCATCATTTCACCTGAGCAATTAGGTGATACTAAATTTGGTCAGGAAATTCTGCCTCAAATCGTGAATAACATTGGCTTGTTCGTGGTAGATGAAGCTCACTGTATTTCCGACTGGGGACATGATTTCAGACCTGATTACGGGCGAATTGTGCGTGCAATCCAGTTTATGCCGCGCAACATGCCTGTGCTTGCAACGACAGCTACCGCCAATAACCGAGTCGTCACCGATGTCCAAAGCCAGCTCGGAGATAGACTCCAAGTAATTCGTGGATCTTTAATGCGAAGCTCCCTTAATTTACAAACCGTTCGTATTCGAAGCAAATCCCAGCGTTTAGCGTGGCTGGCAGAAAATCTGAACCGTCTAAATGGTTCAGGAATCATCTATTGTAAAACAACCAAAGATGCCAATATCGTTGCAGAATTTTTACAGGCTCAACATATTAATGCACAAGCCTATCACAGTGATATTGAAAGCCAGAATAAGCCTATTTTAGAACAAGCGCTGCAACAAAATCAGATCAAGGCCCTTGTTGCAACATCTGCGTTAGGAATGGGATTTGATAAACCCGATTTGGCATTTGTTATACACTTTCAAGCACCTGGTAATATCGTCGAATATTATCAGCAAGTAGGTCGTGCAGGTCGTGGGATCGATAACGCTCTAGGCATACTCATGATTGGCGAAGATGACGCTCGCATTCAGCAGTTTTTCATTAAAAATGCCTTTCCAAAAGAAGAACAAATTAACGCTTTCCTTACACTAGTGGCAAGCCATAATGGCATCAAGCTCGCAGAGCTAGAAAAGCACATGAACTGCTCAAAAGGCAAACTGGAACACATCATTAAGTTTCTAACCTCTGAGTTCCCATCTCCAATCATGAAAGATGGCACGATGTACTATCGCACAGCTTCTGATTACAGTTTGCCTCATGATAAAATTGAGAGATTAAACAGCCTTAAAGAAGATGAGTGGGAACGACTGCTTACTTACTTCAATGGTTCACTAAACCGCTGCTTAATGCAGATTCTAGGTGCAGAGCTAGACGACCATGACATTCAAGCATGCGGAAAATGTGAACATTGCAATCCGACAAGCAAATTACCTGAAACGGTAACTCAAGATTCAATCATAAAAGCAGCCGACTTTCTACGTAACCGCTATATCAAGCTAGAGCCAAGAAAACTTTTCGGCGCATCAAGCGATTCAGTCCGAAGCGCTTTTCCCATCTATCGTTTTCCGTATAGAAACCCCAACCTTTTATGTGATAGAGGTTGGGCAATGTCGACTTGGAGAGATGGGGGCTGGGGCGATATGGTTGCACAGGGCAAGTTTAATGGGGCGTTCAGTGATGAACTCATCGCCCCAATGGTAAAAATGCTCAATACCGTTCCCTATGAGCTAAGGCCAACATGGATAACGTACGTGCCATCACTTAGACACCCTACTCTAGTGAAAAACTTTGCCCACAAGCTGGCTGCCGCACTTGGAGTACCGTGTCAGGATACCGTTTCGATATCCGAACTTCGACCTGAGCAAAAAACGATGGAAAACAGCTATCACCAAAGTAGAAACCTAGATGGTGCATTTCATATAGATTCAAGTAAACTGTATGGATCACCAGTATGGCTACTCGATGATGCAAGTGACTCTGGCTGGACCTTTACCGTTATTGGAGCACTATTAAGAAGACTTGGCGTACCCAAAGTGGTTCCGATTGCTCTAACTAGCACTAAAAACAACCAATAGAATGAATGATAATATGCAACCTAGCCTCTCAGAAAACACCAAAGCGATGCTAATGCTCACGCATTATTTTAATCGTTCAGATAGAAAGCAATGTAAACCTCTTACAGACAACGGCTTTGGTTATTTAGCTCATTGGATGAACGCAAACGACTATCAGCCACATAGTTTGTTGGATAACGAACGACTAGAATCTTTCTTTGCCGATTTTGCCGATGAAGCGACGCATTTCACTTCAAAAAGTGCGCTTTCTGGCTTTATGAGAGGCTTAGATAAAACCGTTTCTGAGATGACTAGAGAACGATTCGAGTCATTACTGTCACGAGGTATGGCTCTCTCACAAGCGCTAGAAAAATGGCAAAGTGCTGGCATTTGGATTCTAAGCCGAGCGGATAAGGCTTACCCTATTCAGATCAAACGCAATTTAAGAGAAAAAGCACCAGCGATCCTATTCGGAATAGGTAATATTGATTTACTAAATTACAAAGGTATTGGATTTGTTGGTTCTCGTAATTGTGGCAAAAGTGATGAAGCTGCAGCGACTCATTATGTTGATGAGATCAACCGTCACGGATTCCAAGTAGTTTCTGGGGCTGCTAAAGGCATCGACAGCATCGCCATGCACAGATCACTATCGAAGAACAATAAGGCAATCGGTATTCTAGGCGATAGCTTATTCAAAGCATGTGGCGACAGCCAATGGAGAGAATATTTAAGAAATGGGCAACTCCTACTACTCTCTCCTTTTGATCCAGAAGCGAGTTTTGGTCGTGGTGAAAACGCAATGCAACGCAACAAATACATCTATTTCCTTTCCGAGGCAGTGGTTGCGATTTGTTCTGGAGTTGAAGGCGGGACAATCAATGGCGTAAAAGAGAATTTAATTGCTGGCTGGTGCCCACAATTCGTTTCTTATCATGATTCTCCAAACATCGCTGGAAACACAGAAATATTGAACGGTTTTCCAAGCAGTAAGACACGAGTAAAAACGATGGCACAGGCAAAAGCTATAACACCTGAAGAGTCACTAATTTCATTGATTGCCCCAAGTGATAACGTGGCAGAGGTGCAACTAGTGCCCGAAAATGAAATGACAACTGAAGAAGTAACAGCGATACATAACCCCACGGAAGTGCTCGATAGCGTAGATACGTATGCTGACAATAACTTGCAAGTAGCCGCTGAAGTATCCCAAAATGAATTGAATCCAGCTGAAAATCAGACTGGTAACGATCAACTATCCGATCCTGCATTCTCAGGCTCTGAAACACTGGTGTTCTTCTACTATGAGTTGCTTGACCTATTCAAAGCAAAACAAACCAACGATGAAGAGAAAGTAACTTTAACAGAAGCTCAACTCTTAGAAGGGTTATCTGTGTTAGTTAACATTATCGGCAACGCCGCCGTGAAAAAGTTGCTCACACACTTTCAGGATCACGAGCTACTGATTCGTCAAGGACGCGCAAAAAGCTATCAAATCATTGATATAGAAAACAATGATCAAACAGTATAGATACTCTATTCAAACGAAATATAATCATTAAGAGTGATATAATGAACACCAATAAATTAAAAGCTTACGCTCCTAAAGCCCGTTTGGCTTTTATGGAAGCCGTAACAAAGCGTGCTGCATTCCTTGGCTTATACGCAGATCGCATTGCAGAAATGACTATTGACGGCGATAGTGCCGTGATTGAAGGTCGGGTCTTTACTCGTCAGCAAGGTCAACAACGTGCCCAACTCGTTAAACGTATCGAAGCGCTAGGCACGAACAACGGTAAGTTCGTATTAAAAGACGGTTTTAACCAATTCATTAACGAAACTGCTTTTACGTGGTTCAACCGTTTAACCGCTATCCGCTACATGGAAGTCAACGAGTATCTCGATCATGGCTACCGAGTATTGAGCAATGGTGACAACGCACAATTTGGTGAAGGCTTTGAGATTTTAGGCTCAGCGGCAGACGTAGCCAACGACCTAGGCTTAAACAAAGAAAGCATCATTGACATGGTGCTAGATGGCAACAAAGAAGAAGAGCTTTACCGTGCTCTTCTTCTTGGTCAATGCCACCAGCTTAGTGAAGCGATGCCCTTCATGTTTGAAGCACTCGATGACGCAACTGAGCTACTCCTGCCAGATAACCTGACCAAAACCGATTCAATTTTGAAAGATTTGGTTAACGACATCCCAGAAGATAACTGGCAAGAGATTGAGGTCATTGGTTGGCTATACCAGTTCTACACCTCTGAGCATAAAGATGCGGTTATTGGCAAAGTCGTTAAGCGCGAAGACATTCCTGCTGCCACTCAGCTATTTACCCCAAACTGGATTGTTAAGTACCTTGTTCAAAACTCACTGGGTCGTCAATGGCTTGCTACCTACCCTGACTCTGAACTGAAAGAGAAAATGGAATATTACATCACGCCTGCTGAGCAAAGTGATGATGTTATCGAGCAACTAAAAGCCATTACGCCAACCAGCATTGACCCTGAAGAGATCAAAGTGCTCGACCCTGCTTGTGGTTCAGGCCACATCTTGGTTGAAGTCTATCAAGTGCTGCGTGAAATCTACCTAGAACGCGGCTATCGCCAACGTGAAATCCCAGAGCTTATCCTTACCAAGAACATTTATGGTTTGGATATTGATGATCGCGCGGCGCAAATGGCAGCCTTTGCAGTGATGATGAAAGCGCGTGAGGATGACAAACGCATTTTCAACCGTGATATTAAACTGAATATCCACTCCATCCAGTCTACTGAAAACCTTAACATTCACCAGCTATGGGCAGACTTGGATTTAGATGGCAACCAAAAAGCAGGTTCTATGGGAGACTTGTTTGCAGAGCCACAACTCGACATCAGTGAAGTATCAGCAGAGAACAAGGTGTACCTTGATTTGTTGCGTTACCTGAAAGAACAGTTTATTGATGCGAAAAACTTAGGTTCATTGATTGAAGTTGATAGCAAATACCTTGAACCACTGAATGCATTGCAAGCAAAACTAGCTGATAAAGCACAAGGTAGTGAGCTAACGGCAAAAGAAGCAGCGCAAGCACTAATTCCTATTGTGGAACAAGCTATTGTATTGGCTATTAAGTACGATGTAGCGGTAGCAAACCCTCCATATATGGGTTCAAAAGGCATGAATGCTGCTTTGAAGGACTTTGCTAAAAAGTCTTACCCTAACTCTAAGTCTGACCTTTTTGCTATTTTCATGGAGCGTGTTTTTCACTTCTTAAAAGAAGATGGGTGTAACGCTCAGGTCAACATGCAATCTTGGATGTTCCTATCCAGTTTTGAAAAGATGCGCGAATCACTGCTAGATACAAAAACGATTATCACAATGGCTCACCTTGGTGCTCGTGCATTTGGTCAAATTTCTGGTGAAGTCGTGCAAACTACCGCCTGGGTACTAAGCAAACACCATATTAGTAAATTTGTCCCGTCATTTTTCCGTTTAGTGGGAGGAAAAGAGGTAGATAAAAAAAATTCGCTACTTAAGAAAGACTATTTATTTGCATCGACAACACAAAGTGATTTCAAAAAGATTCCAGGAAGTCCTATTGCCTATTGGTTAAACAGAATAATTATAGAAAGCTTCTCAAAAACAGGGGCTTTAGGTGATGACCTTCACGTTAGAGGGGGAATGACTACTGCTGATAACGATAGATTTGTGCGACTTTGGCATGAAGTTAATAATTCAGAACAACATAAAAAAAAGTGGGTTCCTTATAACAAAGGTGGAGAATACAGAAAGTGGTATGGAAACCAAAACTGGGTTGTATTATGGAAAGACGACGGTGCGGAAATTAAAGCCACAGGTCGAGCATCTGTAAGATCAGAAGAACTGTACTTTCATGAAATGATCGGGTGGACTGATATTACAAGCTTTTCGCAACTTGGTGTTCGTTATTACCCTAAGGGTTTTATATTTGACGCAAGTGGACCATCACTTTTCCCTAATGACTCGCGTCAAGCGAAAATTACTTTAGGGTATTTAACTTCAAAGGTTGCCGCGGAGATTGTACATGCTCTGAACCCAACATTGCATGTCCAAGCTGGTAACATAGCTTCACTTCCAAGTGTTAAAAACATTGATGAAAATCAAGTTATTTCACTGGTTGAAAAATTGGTCGAGATATCAAGGGCTGACTGGGACTCTGCTGAAATGTCTTGGAACTTTAAAAGACACCCCATTGTAAACTCTAAAGATGGTTTTTCTTTAAACTCTAAACTTAATGAGTTCCTTAAAGAATCGAGAACAAAGACCACTCTTTCAAAAGAACTGGAAGAAAAAGTTAATGATCTATTCATAGAACATTTCGGCTTGGGCAACGAAATTTTGTCAAGCACACCAATCAATGAAGTCACACTATTATGTAACCCTGCTTATGTATATGGAACAAAACTAACTAAACAAGACCAATCTAACCGTTTTATTTCTGAAACTTCAGCAAGCCTCCTAAGCTATATCATCGGCTGTATAATGGGCCGCTACTCTCTCGATCGCGAAGGCCTAGTCTACGCTAACTCAGGCAACAACGGCTTCAAAGAACTTGTAGCAGAAGGGGCATACAAAACTTTCCCTGCAGACGACGACGGTATCGTGCCTTTAGCAGATGAAGACTGGGTGTTTGAAGATGATGCTACTACCCGCTTCCGTGAATTTGTGAAAACGGTTTGGGGCGGTGAGCACCTACAAGAAAACTTAGATTTTGTGGCTGAAAGCCTGTGCTTGGATGCGATTAAGCCCCTCTCTTCTAAAAAGGGGCAAGGCGAGAAATCTATCGATACCATCCGTCGTTATTTCTCAACACAGTTCTTTAAAGACCATTTAAAGACATACAAGAAACGCCCTATTTACTGGCTATTTAGCTCAGGTAAAGAAAAAGCGTTTGAATGTTTGGTCTATTTGCACCGTTACAATGAAAGTACCCTATCGCGCATGCGTAGCGAATACGTTACGCCGCTCATGGGTAAGCTAGAAAGTCGTAAGAACATTCTTGAAGACTCAAAAGCAACGGCAACGGGCGCAGAACTACGTGCGATTGATAAAGAACTGAAAACCATCGATAAGAAACAAGCAGAGCTTGTTAAGTTCGATGAAGAACTGAAGCACCTTGCTGAAATGAAGATCAGTATCGACCTCGATGATGGCGTTAAGGTAAACTACGGCAAATTTGGTAACTTACTTGCAGACGTGAAAGCCATCCACGGTAAAGCATCTGAGAAAATTACAACCAAATAAACAATTGGTTGCGTCTCTATTGATAATGCACAGCCTTCGGGCTGTGCTTTTTGGTTCTACAGCAACAGTATTCCGCATGAAAAGAACAAGTATTCAACAATTAAAAAAAGACTTTACCGTCTTTCCATTCCCAGGACTTGGAAAAAACGCTTTGGTAAATTTCGAGTTTGAAATCTATGACACCAAACTCAAAAAAGCAAAAGCAACAATAGCTCAAATTCCTGATGTCGTTAAAAATTACAAAAAGATAATTTCAACAGGCAAAGATCATCATGAATCATTTGCGAAGTTAGAAGACTCCCTTGGTTCGTTGAAAAAATCACTTAATGAAATAAAAGTTGTTGTGAGTAGCCAATATAGTGAAAATAAGTTTCAAGGTTTACTTGTTGGTTTATTTGTTACGCTAATTCTGGCTTTGTTCGCTCCTTTCTTAATCATAGGAGTATTTGCGGTATTTTCTTACCTTGCATTTATGGGCGTTGTGTCTTTCATAAAGAAAAGCTTAGATTTGAAAAACACGCTGGGGCATGTTTCAGCGGTATCAGGCAATCGTATCTTCAT
Organism: Vibrio sp. D173a; assembly: GCF_030248475.1. Lineage (NCBI taxonomy): Bacteria > Pseudomonadati > Pseudomonadota > Gammaproteobacteria > Vibrionales > Vibrionaceae > Vibrio > Vibrio sp. D173a. The sequence continues at coordinate 16,685 of NZ_JAHGAH010000136.1, read as the reverse complement.
AAATAACAAAGGCACCGCCAGAGAAGAGCGAACGATTTCTCATGAGCACTGCCATTTAATGCAGTTTAACAACAGTAAATTGGTCAACCTTGTCTACGATACCAATCTTAACTTAGAAAAACTGGTTCTGGACAACTCGCCAACAGATCACGAACGCTACCTTTTTTCAAAAATCGAACTTGAGGTTAGAGTTCATGAATTCATCAGAACGGTTTATTACAAAAATGGCAAAATACCGACATCACGGGATGATTTTTATCATGATGCGTACTCTTTCATCAGAAAAGAATTTGCACCTGATGCCCTTGGCAGCGATCTAATCGCTTGTTCTCATACAATCAGCCTTTCTGCACATGACTATTTGCATAAATTAAATGCAAACCAAATATCAGAAAGTGAACTGTTAAACCTTTGGGGGCAAAAAGAAAAGGAACTAACAGACAAGTATATTTGCGAACTGTTATTTATTTGTTACATAAATCTAATGCGTTATTACGGTTATATCGATTTATCAAAAAAATTAGGTTCTGAAATCATGGGGCCAAATTTATATAACTTCACTTATGAATCAAATTTGTAACACCAGTATGATTGGAATAGGCGAATAAAGCTATCCTGTCGCGATTATTTTTTAGTCTTACACCCATTAACACCTTATAAATTACTTTTAAGAAAAACATGACCACATCAATAATCCAACCTTGTGCAGTAAGGCTCTTCAATACTTACTCTCAACATGCTCGATCATCCAGCCTAGAAAGCCTGCAATACCTTGTCGAAGAGGCGTATAAGCTGCACGAGCGTATGCGCAAGAATACCGCTTGCAAAACAGGACTACTCGACTTAGATGAATTTTTGCTGTTAAAAGCCTTACGTAATTATTCCGTCCATCAAGGAGAGTTTTTAGGCGAAGCGTATTACATCGATACTGAGTTTGCGAAGAGCATGCAACTGGAGCTGCTGCGTGTTTGCTTAGTAAAAAGGTCTACTGTCAATCTCGCTATCAACCACGAGCCAACACTAGAACACGGTGAAGAAAATAAAATCAACCGCATCCGTGGTCAACTGGTCGATTTTGGGGACTTTTTCAACCTTGAACCTGTTATCTTCAACTTCATGGTAAAAGTTTACGAAAAGCTAAAAGCCATGAACCTTGCTATCCCTGGTCAAGGCTATGCTGATATTGATCAGGCGTACCTACGTGAAAAGCACTTCAACTATCCTCACTATTTATCATTGCACCCTTCTAATTGCGATGCAGAGGAGATCAATCAACACTTGGTCCCTCTGAATAAATCGACGACTCTAGATCGAAGTGGGTTACCTGCTCCTGACCAAGACCCTTTCCATCAGTTTTCAACTCTTGAACTAAATTATCAAGCTCTCAGCCCTATAGACTACGAGGGCGATGATTATGAAGCTATTCATCAGTCTCTAACTCATCAAATTCAGGAGAAACCTGATAGTTTACTCATCGCTAAGGCATTACCAACCCACCAAGGTATGGCCATCATCGCTTCTGAAAATAGTATTGATGTAACATGCTTTAACATCACAGCCCAAAAAGAGCTATTTGAGAACCATAATATTAAGTTAGACCCGTTCTTCTATCAGCCATCTATCAATGAACTGCTAGCATTGTTTATCCATAACAATAAGATTTTCCCTGTCATTCTGCATAAGTCAGACTTTATCACTACCCCGAAATCTATGGCGATGCCGAGCAAAACGGAATGGGATGAGCTAGTCGCGTCGATTAAAATACCAGCCAGTTCGCATAAAGTAGGCAGAAACGAGCCATGCCCTTGCGGTTCTGGTAAAAAATATAAAAAATGTTGTGCGTAATGCGATAAGAAATAATAAATACGAATTAACTTCAGTTGGTAACTATGAAAGCAACAGAAAATAGATTATTCAAATTTTTACAAAAGTCAGCTCAATTTATAATTCCAATTTACCAGCGTCAGTACAGCTGGACTCAAGATCAATGTGAGCAATTATGGAAAGATATCGTTCGAGCTGGAACTACTGACCTAGAGGCTCATTTCATTGGCTCAGTAGTTTACGTGGAACGTGGCTTATACAGTCATAGCGATGTGCCTCAACTACTCGTTATTGACGGGCAACAGAGACTAACCTCTACAACCCTATTAATCGCTGCGTTAGTTTCAGAACTAAATGTACGTAGCGCAGAAAACACATCCGTTATTGAAGGTACGAATGCTAAAAAACTGGCAAAGTATTACCTTTGTAATGATGCCGAAGAAGGCGACCTTTATTACAAGCTTCTACTGACTAAAGCTGATGACAAAGAGCTAAGGGCCATCATCGATGGTGAAGTCACGCACGACGATGATGCAGCATCTCGTGTTATTCAAAATTACCAATTCTTTAAAGAAAAGTTAGGTCGCCTAAGTAACGATCAAGTATCAGAAATTTACCTTGGCCTTCAAAAGTTACTTATCGTAGATATCGCTTTAGATCGCGAGAGAGACAATCCCCAGCTTATATTTGAAAGCCTCAATTCCACAGGCTTGGATTTGAGCCAAGCAGATCTCATCCGTAATTTCGTACTCATGGGACTTGAGCCAAAGCAACAAAACGCCCTTTATGAACGATACTGGTTCCCAATGGAAAGCGACTTTGGAAACGGTGAGTACAGTTGGTTGTTTAATCAGTTCATGCGTGACTATTTGACGCTTAAAACTAACAAGCCGCCAAGAATCAATGATGTTTATGAAGCATTCAAGAAATACGTCAGCGGCTCGCATCTTGATATCGAAGATGTCGTGGCCGATGTGCGCAAACATGCCCAGTTCTATATCGCTTTTTCTTTAGAGAAGGAAAAAGAACAAAAGTTGCTTGAAGCCTTTCAGGATCTAAACTCGTATAAAGTTGATGTATCTTATCCTTTAATACTAGAGCTGTATCATGATTACGATAGCCAGATTCTAACGCTCGATGAATTTATTGAGTGCGTACGCCTAATTGAGAGCTATGTGTTCCGACGCTATGTATGCGACATTCCAACTAATTCGCTTAACAAAACATTTGCGAGTTTCGCTCGTTCCATTCGTAAATCAAGCTATTTGGAAAGCTTTAAGGCTGAGCTAGTCAGTTTAACCTCTTATCGTCGTTTCCCATCAGATTCTGAGCTAAATCGCTGCCTACAACACAAAGACATGTACAATGTTCGCAGCAGAGCCTATTGGCTGCGTCGTTTAGAGAACTATGATAAGAAAGAGCGCGTAAGTGTTGAAAATTACACTATTGAGCACGTATTACCTCAGAACAAAAACCTGTCTTCTCAATGGCAACTAGCGCTAGGTGATGATTGGCAATCAATTCAAGAAGAGTACGTTCATACTATTGGTAATCTCACGTTAACAGGTTACAACTCTGAACTTAGTGACCGATTCTTTACTGAGAAGCGAGATATGGAAGGCGGTTTCGCAAGCAGCCCCCTGGCCCTTAACCAAAGCTTAAGAAGCCATGAAACTTGGAACAAAGATTCAATTCAAGCTCGCTCTAAGTTACTCGCGGATAAAATGCAGACGGTATGGCGTTACCCGAACTTAAGTGCAGAGATTTTAGAGAAATACCAAGCTCAACCAACCGAGAAAGCCGCTTATACAATTTCAGATCATCCATATATCTCAGTTGGGTCTTCAAAAGAACTATTCCAAGTATTTAGCCAGAAAGTCATGTCGCTCGATGAAAATGTGAAACAAGAATTTTTGAAGCTCTACGTCGCTTTCAAACTGGATACCAACTTTGTCGATGTTGTCCCTCAAGCTTCTGGCCTAAGGCTATCTCTCAACTGTAAATTCACTGAAATTCATGATCCAAAGAAGCTATGCCGTGATGTGACTAACCTTGGCCGTTGGGGGAATGGAGACGTTGAATACAAAATCACTGAATTATCAGATATCCCCTACGCTATTCAACTAATCCAGCAAGTCATTGATATGCAGGTTGAGGGTTAAGAGCGACTAGTTTTGAGCAAGCACTGCGCTTGCTCTTACTAAAACAACAAAGAGTGACCATTATGCACAAAACTCTCCCCTTCATAGGCTGGATAGCATCATTAGGGCTATCTACTACGGCTCTCGCAAGTGTTCAGCCCCCAGTATGCCAAGTACTTACGCAAGAGTTAAACACGATTTATTCAAGTGCGCTGTCTGACAACTATTCTCTAAGAATGGCAAGCGATGTGAGCCTCCAAGATGATAATCAACTGACAGTAAAGCCACCATTTGTTCGAGATGATTTTGTTTGGACTAGTTGGTCTCTAAGTTCTGCTAAATTGACGTCACCGAAATCCTTGTATTTCGAACCAAGCGATAAATCAAACAACCAAGATTTACAGCTCCACATAAGTGGGTTTGAATGGTGGCGCGGTCTTACTTACCAATATCTGACAGAAGATAAAAAAGCACTCCAGGGTAATTTTCATAATGCAGGGCCATTTGGGTGGTTTAATGGTTCATTTTGGAACATCTTTCTTTTCCAGGGTCAACCTTATGTCATGGCAACTTCGGGGCTATATAGACCCATTTCAGTGTATTCAATAGAAAACAGTAGGGGTCAAGAAGTCTGCCAAGTAGAGCCACCGATATCTGTAGATGTTAGAAAAGAAAACCTCGACTTAGCTTATCTTCATGCTCTGCAATATTTTATGACTAACATCGACGGCAACTTTGGGAGTATGGGAAGTCGCTACTACTCCTATACTCATGATTTGATGCTGGATGTCATCTATCGCCCAACGGTTCATACAGAGAAAGCTGACAGCGCTAAAACGTTGGATAGCTTAGCATATCTGGCTCAAAGTGATGCTTGGTCGGCAAGAGAGCTTGGGGCTGCGAAGAACATAGCATCTATTAATCGCTCATACTTAGAAGGTTACTTCACTGATATCTCTAATCAGCTAGATGCCAATAACCTCGCATCGCTGGTCTTGGAGCAAATTTACGCTGATTATGACCGAAAACAGCTTGATGAACATGGCCGTAATCAGTTAAAGCAACTAAAAAGCGCCCTTTCAGACAATGATACCGAATCCATTTTGAAAAGCTGCCAAGAGAATATTAATAGTGAGTCATTCGATTACTATCATGATAACCAAAGATATATGACCGATTGCCTCTCTCTAGCACTGGATAAGTCAACGGTGCTTGAAGATTTGGTAGCACAATGTGCAGAGCCTAACCCGAAATGTGCGCTATCTGAGGTAAATAACTTTGGTAAAAACCTCCTAATGTACGCCGCACATATGAACAACCCGAACGCAGTATCATTTCTGCTTAACAACGTTGATATGATCAATACAACAACCATAGATACCACTCGCTTGGATTTTCCGCTTGCAGAGAACCTGACTACTCATGGCAGAACACCTCTGATGTATGCCGCTGAGAATGCGAACCAAAGAACAATCCAATTACTACTTGATGCAGGCGCTAACCCTAAACTGAAAGACAGTAAAGGCAATGACTATTTTAGCTACATGGATAAGAATTGGCGCTTCAACTCAAGTAAGGCTCGCACTTATCTCTCTCAGTCGGGGCCGAGCTTCAATTGCGAGTTAGCAGCAAGTGCCATAGAGAAAGCCATTTGCTCTGATGCCATGTTATCTGAATACGATAGAGAGCTGAGTTACTTGTACCATGAAGCATATGCTGAATCTTCTAACTCTAATGCTCTAAAGGCTGACCAGAGAAAATGGTTAAAGAACATCGACCAATCATGCATGCCCAAATCTAATATTTTCGAATGCTTATCCCGTGAATACCGCGAACGCATTAGAGCTTTTGAGTTCATTGTTTACTCTCCCTCTTTGAAGCCTAATGGTGCTTAGTACCAAAAGTTACTTGAAAGATAACAGTGAAATTAGCCACCAAGTGACTGATATCAAAGTATACAATATGCAACTAGGTAAACTAGCTGCACAACAAGATTGAGGAATTTTTAATTGAGTAGTGAAGCCGTATTGTCTCACATTGAATCACAAGATTCTTTAGCAGGCGTAAATACTATTTTGACCGACTGCATGGCAAATCAATCTATTCAAGGTGTCATTAAAGGCGATAACCTTCACCGAGTACTTGATGTGGTCATTGATTTTGCTACTGAAGATACTGACCCTCTAAGTCCACTGCGATTAAAAGCAGCAGCTTCGCTTGGCCGACTTGCTGCTGTCGCTCGCAGTCGTCAAAATGAAGTTTATCAGTACCTATCTCAACTGTTTAATGATGAGCCTTGTGACTTTGATATGTTAACAGATGGGGACGAGAAACATTATGCGGCGCAATCTATAAGCCACATTCAAGACTCTTGGGTCGTAGACTACTGTTTAAGGCAAGCAGTTCTCGCTGATACCGCAGAAAATGCTCGCAGAACACTGATTCAGAATGCTTTGGTTGGCAGCGGAAACCTCAGCGACCTGCTTCTACTTGGAAAAGAATCATTTACTTATCTATCCATTATCGAGTCAGCCGAGACTCGCATGAGGCGTGCCCGTCGAATAACAAGAGCTTGGAATGAAATAATAAGAGATTGGAATGGTGATGTGGGTAGCAATGTAGGTAAGTCTCTTGCTGGATGGCTTCACTCCATTCTTATGCACTCTGCCCCTTCAGTTGAATCAACGGTAATGATTGATATCGTAGACGATGCTCTCGCGATTCTAATACGCACTATTGAGCTAAGGTTTTCAAATGCCTTGCTAGCCGACACGTATCAAGTACTAGAGGTATCTAGGAATGTACTGAGTAGTAGTCTTTGGGGGGAAGTCAATCGAGATTCAGAGTTCTTACCTAGAGTTAAAACTAATTTGAAAGAAGCAGCCCTTGTTCTCGCTCGTCAAAATCGAACAGACAACAACATAATGAAGCAATTATCCAAAGCATATTACTCAAAAGCTCAAGTTATCCCCGCTCTCAAGCGACATTTTGATGACAGCCAAGAGCTAGATCCGCAAGTCAAAGAGTGGTGGCTAAACGGAGGTAAACAAGTTGCCTCAACAAAAGAGCCTGTTCACACTCTTGGAAATTCAGAAGACCAGCAGATCGGCTCACTGCTTATTCAGGTGGAAACGAGTCAAAACACCATGGAGAAGCTCGAGCGGGCCGTTGTTCCTTTCTTAGAAATTTCTGATCCTCCATTAGCATCTACAGTAAAGAAAGCATCAAGCGGCTTTGGTGATATGTCTAGAATAGCTCGGCAACTTGCTCGTATGAGAAAATTGACCCATACAGACAATCTAGGGCAAGTCCTTGAGTACAACCCTATGCAGCACGAAATGCTTGGTGGTCACAAATACGGAGTTCGCAAAGTTCGTGTGGTCAGAGACGGCATTCAAAAAGAATTTGGTGGAAAGATAAAAACACTGGTTAAACCATGGGTTGAGGCGGTAGAAGATCAAGATGATGAATAACCTAGAATCACAAATTTTACTCCAAAACCTACTGGAGAGATTTAAGCCTGCACAAGGCGGTGGGTATGTTCTACCTGGTGAACTGACGGAACGAGAATTTCGTGCATTAACACATGCATTAGAGCACTTAAAGCCGAAGGCTGAACTTCCACTGGATATAGATGAAGGTGAAGGTGCGGTGTCCATTGATGTAGCAGTTTCTGTAGAAAAAAGAGAAGAAACCATCAACTCAGAACCAGAACCTGTCACGCATAAATTAACGCCAGAAAGCGATACAAAAATTGACAACCCCGAATCCGCTCATGAAGAGACAAAACCCTCAATTAACTATACCCCAATAAATATGAGTTCTATGTCCCTTCCATTACCAAAGAATAATGTTCGCGTCTGTTTAGATTTTGGTACTGCAATGTCTAAAGCTACTCTGATTTCTGAAGAAAATGGTGACGATTCGATCGAAGATATCGAAGTCATCTCACTTGGAATTCCTGGGGATCAAGAAGAAATAAGCGAGAATATGCTTGTCTCATCGGTCTTCATTGATGACTTAGGCAAAATTTGGTTCGGGCAAGCCGCTGTCCACATGTCGCATATTCAGCCTCCAGAAGCTCATAGGCAGCGACTTGATAACATTAAGCGATATCTTTCTGAAGAAGGGCTATCCACAACGGTGGGGCAACAGTTCAACCCAACAGATTCAGATATAACTTATGAAGATATGGTTTTAGCTTATCTCAGCTACTTCACTTGGACAATGAACCAAGCAACTGCATTACGAGGGATTGAGAAAAATGTACTACGCCGCTTTGCGATGCCCTGCTTCGATAGAATGAAGCATGTCCAAGTTGTTAACAAGCTAAAACAACTATTAGGAGAAGCCCAAGTCCTTGCTGATACGTTTGACTCTCAATTTGCGTCTGGGATTGTTCTGAGTGACTTCCTCAATGCTATTCAACAAATCAGAAAGAAAAACTTAAAGTTTAATTTTATTCGTGAAGATGTTACTGAGCCTCTTGGTGTGGCTGGTTCATTGATTTCATGGGAAGAGAACGTTAATTCATTGGTTATGGTGATTGATATTGGTGCAGGCACTAGTGACTTTAGTCTTTATCGCATGAGATATGATGAAAAGTCGAAAAAAAGTGCGGCTCTAGAAATTAAAGACTCCAATCGAGGCATAACAGAAGCAGGCAACCACCTAGATAAACTCCTCCAAGGAGTCATCCTTAGTAAAGCAAACATACGCCGAGATAACCCTATTTATCTGAATACGTTTGGGGCGTTGAATCTACATTTAAGGGATTACAAAGAAGCTCTTTTTAGGGACGGATTTATCTCCGCAACACTCTTCAACGGGGATGTTGTCGAAATAACCCTTGATGAGTTCATGGTTTTACCTCAAGTTAGGTCTTTTTCAGATTCACTCAAAAATTGTATGCAAGAGATCTTGAACAACATCTCTCCAAGTTTTGTACACGCTGCTCCCAACAACGCTCTTGCTGTCGCCTTGACTGGCGGTGGTGCTCAATTGCCAATGGTTAAAGTACTGGCAAATGGAACTATTTCAGCTCATGGAAGAACACTGAAGTTAGTACAAACACAAGAATTTCCTCGATGGCTAGCCGCTGAGTACCCAGAATTAGAGCAAGATTACTCACGTATTGCTGTATCTCTAGGCGGAGCGAGAAAAAACATTCTCCAAGCATCTGGGCCAGCGAGTATCACATGTGATCCTGTAGGAGAATATGCACTCGAAACATATTGAGAAAACGACTTATTAGGAACAAGACCCTTAAGCATCATCAATCATATAACATTGGGCACACTAGAGTTGTGCCTAATAAGATCAACTTCAGTACAAGGCTTTAATACGATATCAAATGAGTAATACGTACAAACAAGATAAAGACTTAGAACTTCTGCGTTACGCAAATAACGATATGTTAGGCGTTTTAGTTAAATACCTCACCACAGACAAAGATGGAAAAGCTCGTTACACAGAAACGTTAACAGGAGACAAGCAGTTCCAAGCTGCAAAAGGTGATTACCAACAAGTGTGGCAGCAAATCGCTGGTGAACTACAGCATTTTGGCGGTGATACCCTGGTTAACTTATTCCGCCGTTCAGGGGTTAACTACAAGGAAATACTAGTTGATGTTTGTAAGAAGCTTGGCATCAAAACAGACTACAAAGCCGAAGCGGTTGATATTGAGCAGGCTCTTCTAGCAAAGTTATTTGCAGATTCTTGGGAAAACATGACCAAATCCCAACGAGTTGAATTGCAAAAGGAACTCAAGATAGACACCTCTTTAGCGAGTAATGCTGCTCTAACATCAATAATCGCTGCAATTCGCATAGGAGGAAATATGTCCTACAGAGTTTCTATGCTTTTAGCCGATGGTGTCGCCACAACAATATTGGGTAGGGGGCTCATTACGGCAGGAGGCGCAACGTTCGGACGTACTATCGGTGTTTTGGCTGGCCCTATAGGCATCGCAATTACTGTACTTTTAACCGTACCAGCTATTAGCGGCCCTGCATTTAGGGTTACATTACCTGCGGTCATACAAGTAGCCGCAATGCGCCAACAAATGTTGAATGAAGAGGAGCTTATTTTCTAATGGATACCATTTTTACTTTTGATTGGCTAAAAGTTAAACCAGAGGTGCTTGAAGGCATTCAAAATGGAGCTATCACACTTCGTGATGGTGTTGCTTACTGGGCAGAAGGGACAGGGAAAGCAGGTATTGCACAGCATATGCCTTTAAAACAAGTGCCGTTTGATCCAGACAAGCTCAACGATATAAGTAAGCTAGTTCAAGCTTCACAAACCACTCAATTGGCTGCTATTGGTTTATCTACAACCATAATTGTGGGGGCTATCGTTGTACAAACCATGTATCTAGCAAAGAAAATAGACAAACTCCAAGAAACAATGGATCTAATTTCTTCAGAAATTAAAGTTCAAAATATGTTGTTTTATATGGAAAAACTATCTAAGTACTTTGGAGCTGTCGAGGCGGCGCGAGTGCTCCTATTAGATAAATCGTTGGTTTCGGAAACTCAAGACATCGCTGCGAACCTCATTTCTCAACTTTCAATTGAAAGAAACGAGGTTCTTTCGTTAGTTGATAACCTTATTTCGTTTGCTGATCAGGTCACTGATACTCACCTAGAACAGATGCTTGATTTTATTACCATGGTGCTTGATATTATGCCTAAAGCCATATATCTGGAAAGCCAGCTTTGTGACCGCTACGGAAAGTTCAATTTATCCGAGCATTTGATGCGAGAAAACGCTAAACGCTACAATATCACTCTTCAACACTATCGAGACTGGTGCATCGCGAAAAAAAGAGCGACGATCCGTGGAGGCGCAGCTCCTGTGGCCGAAGTCTTCCACGATAAAAAAGACGAGTTAAAAGCTCTTTTTGAATCTAGCAACAACAACGCCCTACTCCAACAACTTGTCAGTCCGTCTTTGGAGCTAGCCAAGTAATGTAACAATTTGATGCTTGTTCGGCCGTTTTTACACCTCGTCGTTCAGGCATCGAAATAGAGTCTCACAACCTTCAGTACACAGCGATTTTTACATCGTAAAGTGGTAAACTCCCACACAGTTAGCACTTTTTCACAGCCAACACTCAGGCGACGCAAAACAACAATGAATATTGACCAAATCACTAGTGGGCTATTAGCCAAATTTGAAAAAAGCAGACTTGTCTTTTGGCAGGATACTGATAATGAGTTCAACGACCATATCGGGTCGCTTTCTCTGGATTCATCATACAAAAATACAGAAATCATTCATTTAGACACTCTGTCACACCTCGAAGTTAAATACCGTGTTGAACTGCTAGAACCAGAGACGGCTTTTCTGCTTTATAGCAATAAAGCACCGAACGAACCAACACGTGACTGGTTATATGACATTCGCCTATATGCGCAAGAATTCTATGCCGACAATAGTTCAATGATCCTGAACGACATTGGCATGAACATGGAATTTCGCCCTGTTATTGCCAAATTTAAACGTTTCTTTAAGAGCCAACAGCGCGTTACACGACTTAAGAAATTACTTCCTAAGTCCGCTACAGAGCGTGAACTTGAGCTAGCGCTTATCGCTGCAAGCCTAAAACTAGAAACGCCAACATTTGCCAATATTCTCCAAGTATTGCTGGCGCAACTCGCTAACGATTTTGAGTCTAGATCACTACTCGCTGAACTAGATAAATACAATTTAACCTCCTCTTTTTGGACGATTGTTTATGAAGAGTTCGGATATATTGTTGAAACCAGCAAGGACGAAAAACGCCAACCATCTTTGCAAGAACTTGCGACAAAGCTGTTGTTCACAGAGTGCTTCCAAGCACTGCTCAATAGTGGGTGTTCATCCGATGACAGGGTATTGGAGAGTTTTACCCCTCACCTACTACCGATGCTCACTTCTGAACAAGTTGAAGCGGGATACAGTATTGACCGTATCGGTATGAATTCCGCACGCCGTGCTCATGTTGTCAGCTTTATCGTACAGCTTCGCGAGAGCCGTACCTATCAAGGTAGCTACAACACCATTGCTGCCCAGATTGAAGCAGACTTCGAAATCCACAATAAGCTGTCTCAAATCACTCAGCCTGAAAAACTTATGTATGTCGAAACATTTGAGTTTGCCGATAAACAGCTGGCTATCCTTCTTGCCAAAAACATTAACATCATAGAACAGCAAGAGATTAGTACCATTACTTCACACCGATTGACTACTCATTGGTGCCAGAAACAACCTAGTTTTGACGGAACAAAATATTCTTGTGTATACAAAGCCTTGAGGGCAGCTAAGCAACTCCTTGTCCTAAGAAACAAATACATCGACGGATTTGAATTCGATTCGGCAAGAGCAATATATCGAGCTTACGAGGCTGAGTTATTCCTCTTTGATTCTGCATATCGAGTATTTTGTGAAAACGCTAATCAGGTTTCTCACCACGGATCTGATATCTTGAAAAAAACACAACTTGTGGCAGATATCGAAGCGCTTTATGTGGACTGGTATTTACATGACCTCGCTATTGCATGGGGTAAGCATGTCGATAATGAAAACCTACTCGATAAGTGGAAGTTTGACGGCATCATTAACCAATATAATTTCTACAACCACGAAGTCGAGCGTATCTTCCAGTCAAAACAAGTGAAACGTGTTTTCGTCATCATCAGTGACGCTCTTCGTTACGAAGTCGCGCATGACATCCACGAGCAAATCAACAAAGAGAAGCGTTTTAAATCGACGATTAAATCACAGTTAGGCATTGTTCCAAGCTATACGCAACTTGGTATGGCATCTTTACTTCCTCATCAAGAGTTAACGGCACACATTAGCAAGGACGTAACCTTTAAAGCTGACGGCTTGAGTACCCATGGTCTTGAAAAACGCAACGCTATTCTTGAGAAGTACCATGGCATTGCGGTGAAATCATCGGATGTATTGAACTGGACAAATGAGGAAGGTCGAAAGGCGATTGCAGATACTCGCATCGTGTATATTTACCATGACCAAATTGATGCTATTGGTGATAAAGCAGCAACTGAAAACCAAACATTTGAAGCGTGTGCTGATGGCATTAAGCAAATTAAGTTGTTGGTAGAACGTATTATCAATAAGCTCAATGGCAATCGTATTCTGGTCACCGCTGATCATGGATTTTTGTTTAAATCAAGCGATGTCGTCGACTCCGATAAAACGGCTTTATCCGTTAAGCCTCAAGGCTCTGTCGAAGGCAAAAAACGTTACTTGATTGGGCAACAATTGCCTAGAGATGATTTTTACTGGACAGGAAACATGACGGTTACTGCTAATTTATCGTCAAACAGTGACCAAGCCGAGTTCATGATCCCTCGAGGCTCCAACCGATTCAACTTTGTTGGCGGTGCGAAGTTCATTCACGGTGGCATAATGCCACAAGAGATTTGTGTACCTGTTCTTCGTATCGAACATTTAAAAACGGCGAAACAAAAAACTACGGCGAAACAAAAAGTGGGAGTTGTGCCTCTAAGTAACCCGATTCGCCTTGTGACGCTGACCGAAAAAATTGAATTCCTACAAACCAATGCGGTAGGCAATGATTTCAAAGAACGTAACTTAAGCATTTGGATTGAAGATCCTGAAGGCACTATCGTGTCGAATAAAGCACAAGTGCTATTTGATTCAGAATCCAGCAATTCTGATGACAGAAAACGTAATGCTATTCTTTCTCTCAATGGCACTGGTTTTGACCGCACTACCAGCTACAAATTGGTTATGTTGGATACCGAGAATAATGATCGCTTTGCAAGTCATTCCGTCACGATAGACTTAGCGATTCAAGATGACTTCGACGACCTTTTTTAACGGATACTAATGATGATTAACGATAATATTGCTCAGGAAATTAAAGAGATACGAGATATCGATCTCGACGATCTCATGACATCTGAATTTAAAGGCCGCGTTGTCCGTAAAGATTTAACTAAACAGTTAAAAGAAGGTGCGAACGTTCCTGTTTATGTTCTGGAATACCTACTTGGTATGTACTGTTCAGCAACCGATGATGATTTGATTCAAGCTGGTATGGAACGAGTTAAGAAAATTCTCACTGACAATTACGTAAGACCTGATGAAGCTGAAAAAGTAAAATCGATGATCCGTGAGCGTGGCACACACAAGGTTATCGACAAGATTTCGGTTAAGCTCAATCAGAAAAAAGACGTGTATGAAGCAAGCTTATCAAACCTCGGCATCAAGGATGCCGTAATACCTGCCAGTATGGTCAAAGAGAATGAGAAACTACTTACTGGTGGTATCTGGTGTATTGTGACGTTGAGTTACTTCTTTGAAGAGGGGCAAAAAACTTCACCATTTTCTGTTCTTGGACTTAAGGCTATCCAAATGCCATCCATGAACATGGATGAGGTGTTTAATGCTCGACGTAACTTTACGATGGATCAATGGCTCGATTTGCTACTTCGCTCTATAGGTATGGAGCCAGCTAACTTAGAACAACGAGCCAAGTGGCATATTCTCGCTCGAATGATCCCATTTGTAGAAAACAACTACAACGTGTGTGAACTTGGCCCACGTGGTACAGGTAAATCACACGTATATAAAGAATGTTCTCCAAACTCCCTTCTGGTTTCTGGTGGCCAAACAACAGTAGCCAACCTTTTCTACAATATGTCTAGCCGTCAGGTTGGACTTGTTGGCATGTGGGATATCGTTGCTTTTGATGAAGTCGCTGGGATACGTTTTAAAGACAAAGATGGCGTGCAGATCATGAAAGACTACATGGCATCAGGCTCTTTCAGTCGTGGACGTGACTCTATCGAAGCGAAAGCTTCAATGGTTTTCGTGGGTAACATTGACCAAAGCGTAGAGACATTGGTAAAAACCAGCCACCTACTTGCGCCTTTCCCTGCGGAAATGATTGATTCAGCATTCTTTGATCGTTTCCATGCCTACATTCCTGGCTGGGAAATACCTAAAATGCGCCCAGAATTCTTCACTAATCGCTTTGGTCTGATCACCGATTATCTTGCTGAATACATGCGTGAAATGCGCAAACATGCGTTTGCAGATGCGATTGATAAATTCTTCAAACTGGGAAACAATTTAAACCAGCGTGATGTCATAGCCGTTCGTCGCACCACATCAGGCTTACTCAAGCTTTTAGTTCCACACGGTGAGTATTCCAAAGAAGATGTTCGAACGTGTTTGACTTATGCTCTTGAAGTTCGTCGCCGTGTTAAGGAGCAGTTGAAAAAAATTGGTGGGATGGAGTTCTTTGACGTTAACTTTTCTTATATTGATAACGAAAGCCTAGAAGAGTTCTTTGTCAACGTCCCTGAGCAAGGTGGATCCCAGATCATTCCACCTGGATTGCCAAATGCGGGTGTTGTTCATTTCGTTAGCCATGGTACTGCTGGAAAGCTAGGTGTATTCCGTATTGAAACCCAAAAAACAGCAGGCAATGGCAAGTTAACGACTTCTGGCTTAGGCTCAGATTCTGAAGCAAAAGAACAGGTGAAAGTAGGATTTGAATATTTCAAAGGTAACTTGTCACGCATTGCTGCAAACAACCAGTACTCTGATCACGAGTTCCATTTACACTTTGTCGATCTACAGATGTCTGGCAACTCACATAGTTCTAGCCTCGCATCATTGATCGCAAACTGCTCTACTCTTCTTGGGAAACCAATGCAGGAATCAATGGTTGTGCTTGGCTCTATGACATTAGGTGGAGTACTAAATCCTGTTCAGGATTTAGCTGGTTCTATGCAGGTGGCTTTAGAGGCTGGTGCTACCAAGATCCTTATCCCGATGACATCAGCTACAGATATTCCTACGGTGCCAGCGGAGACATTTACGAAGTTCCAAGTGAGCTTCTATAGTGATCCCATCGACGCAGTGTATAAAGCTCTTGGGGTTAGTTAAGCTAACCTACAAAAAGAAGCGATCATTTTGATCGCTTCTGTATCTCATCTAATTAACTTAGCGAAATATATCAATCGTACTCACAATCAACCATTTTCTTATACATCTGTAGTGCGAAATTCCCATCATTCCAAAATAGCTGACGTCCGTTAATTTCACTACACTCCTCTACATATTCGTCGTATTCTTCTTCGCTATCAAACACTTTGGTACGATTGATCATGAGATCGCCGTTTGCTTCAGAGTCGATTGCTACGAGCACAAACTTATCTCCACTGACTTAAAAATCGACAATCAACCTGAATGGTTACCATGATTGGTATCGCAAAAAATATAGACTCTAACACGGAAACAACAGATTGAAGTCACAACCACGATTAACATAGGTACGATACACATTGGCACCGTCACTATGGAAAACACGATAAAAACCTTCTGCCATAATAAACAGTATGGCTAAAGCCATACTGTTATATTTACTATTTGAAATCGAAGTGAATACTTACCCAATAGCGTACTACTAGTGCGATGCCTGTTATTGTTTTCCAATAAAGTCAGAGAAATCACGTACACGGCTTTTTAGTGGATGAGCTTTTTTTGCGTTTATATCATCGACAACACAAAGGCCATACTTAGTTTGGGTGCTGAATTGGGACGATAAACAACGAACTTCGATATTGATTACTCGCTGCTCATTTTTCTGTTGTAATGTCAATACGGACGAAGATTGGTCATAGTTCACAAAATCATAAGACATGATCATTAATCCCATCCCCACAAAGAAGT